>DDPN01000035.1 GCA_002342205.1 Chitinophagaceae bacterium UBA2467
AGGTTACTATCATTCTTGATAAAGATCTCATTGGGCAGCTGGTAGAAAATCGAAATAAAAATATTCGTGGGTTTTTGGAAGCGAGAAGACCAGCTATTGCTTATTTGGTGCCCGATACCACACCTGCTTATAAAGCAGGATTAAGACCTGGCGATAAAATTGTCTCAATTGATAGTTTTCGTTTTTCTTATTATGATGAATTGCAAGAAAGATTATCTGCTTATAAAGGAAAAAAAGTTTCTTTTGTTGTAGAGCGAAATGGAGTGGAGGTTCCGCTAAGTTTACCTGTGAGTGCTGAGGGAAGATTAGGATTTCTTGCTTACGGGTACAGTTACCAACAAATGGATAGTTTGGGATGGGTTAAACTGGATGTAGAGCGGTTGTCTTTTCCTCAGGCCATTCCTGGCGGAGTAAAAAAAGCAGCATCTGAATTGCAGGATTATATTGATCAATTCAAAAAGATTTTAGATCCGGAAACTGGCGCTTACAAAGGGGTAGGCGGGTTTAAGGCCATGGGTTCCATTTTCCCCGGAACTAGTTGGGATTGGGAGTCTTTTTGGAGAATCACTGCTTTCCTTTCAATCGTTTTAGCTTTTATGAATTTGTTGCCTATTCCTGCATTAGATGGGGGGCATGTACTATTTACGCTCTATGAAATGATCACAGGCCGAAAACCAAGTGATAAATTTTTAGAAGTTGCTCAATTGGTTGGAATGGTTTTACTTTTATCCTTGATGGTATATGCCAACGCTAATGATTGGCTTGGTTGGGGAAAATAGTTGAAATTTGTTTCTTGATTGGGGGCGTTTGGTTTTGACAGCATAGTTCTTTGAAAGTAGAAGCATGTACTGCGTTGCGTAATTAGCAGTTTAATCTGAATACGAAACTACAAATGGCAATACTCAGTATGCCATGGCTGCCTAATCAGTGATTAAGTAGTCATATGGGCCGCCGGGCCGGTTGATCTGTTACCACGCCCCGCCGCCGACTCAACAAACAATACAGGTTGCGGTAATCAGTCTCTTCTTGAAAGAGTAGTCACGCTGTTTACTTAAGTCAAATGTGACTACGAGTCAAATTGGTTCGTCCGGTTCCTGTTTGACTCCGACAATTAATTCCGGAATAAACATGTAGAAGACTTTCGGCGAATATGTTTGGACACCGGTTCGAATCCGGTCGCCTCCACTAAGTATTTTTTAGGTCCATAATTTTCACAATTCAGATTGTTACGTACGCAATTTTTCCTAAATTGCACATAACCTAATCCTGTGAAAATCTTATCCTATGGGCAAGATCACGCTCCTATTGGTCGATGATCATAAGCTTATTCGTGAATCCTGGTCTATTATTTTGAACGCGGATCCGCGTTTTGAAGTAATAGGGGAAACAAACGATGTTGACCAAGCGGTCGAGTTTGTAAAAACAAGAAGACCCGACCTAATTCTAATGGACATAAACATGTCTCCCATAAACGGGTTTGACGCTACTAAAATTATTTTAAGAGAAGTCCCGGATGCACTTGTAGTAGCTATTTCTATGCATGCGCTCCCTGCCTATGCACGTCGCATGTTTCAGATGGGAGCAAAAGGATATGTGACTAAAAATTCTTCAAAAGAAGAATTTGTTTCCGCAATTCTTGAGGTTAAATCCGGAAATAAATTTATCTGTGAAGAAATAAAAAATATAGTGGCGCAACAGGAGCTAGAAGATGGAGGAGGGCACCCTGATATGAATTCTTTATCAAAAAGGGAGATCGAAGTTGTTCAATTAATAAAAGAAGGTCTTTCCTCTAAAGAAATTGCAAAGAGTCTCAATATTTCATTAAAGACAGTGGAGGTCCATCGCTATAATATTCTTCGCAAGTTGAAGTTGAAAAACACAGCGTCCCTAGTCAACTTTATAAACGCGCAGGGTTACTAATCAAAGTGCATTAGGAAACTGTTTCTAAAAAATCATCTGTACTTTGTACGTGGTGTTGCAGTCATTGGGCAGCCCTCACGTGGTGCCATACATGAACTCAGGAATAAAGAGAAAACCACCATTCCGAAAAGTAGAAAGAATTTTCCGCGCATAAGATTTTTCCTTTGAACGCAAATCTAGTCAATTTGTTATGTAGTTCACTTGACAAGTGATAACCCTTTTATTAAATTTAAGGTAAACCACTCACTGAAAATCATACCTTTACCACTATGTTACAGCTTACCAAACCATTGGCATTCATCGATCTGGAAACGACAGGTGTCAATTTAGGGACTGATCGGATCATTGAAATTGCTATTGTGAAAGTCTTGACGGACGGAAATCGTTCTGTTAAACGTAAATTGATTAATCCCGGAATTTCTATTCCCAAAGCATCCAGTGATGTGCATGGAATCACTGATGAAATGGTCAAAGACGCACCTTTTTTTAAACAGGTAGCGCAAGAATTAAAACAATTTTTAGATGGCTGTGACCTCGCTGGTTATAATTCCAATCGTTTTGACATTCCTTTACTCGTGGAAGAATTTTTACGAGCAGAAGTGGAGTTTGAAATGAAGGGCAGAAAAATGCTAGATGTCCAACAGATTTTTTACAAAATGGAACCTCGTACTTTATCTGCGGCTTATCAATTTTATTGTCAAAAATCGTTAGAGAATGCGCACTCTGCCGAGGTAGATGCCACCGCGACATTAGAAATCTTATCCTCGCAAGTGGAGCGATATCCTGCTTTGGGTAATACAGTAGACTCTATTTTAAAATCTGTTGGGGAGGAACAAATTATTGATTTTGCACGTCGCTTTGTTTGGGAGAATGGAGTGGAAGTTTTCAACTTTGGTAAATTCAAAGGAAAGCCAGTCGCTGAGGTATTACGAAGTGAGCCGCAGTACTATGATTGGATGATGAAAGGTGATTTTCCGCAGCATACTAAAAATAAGTTGACGGAAATATTTACGAGAACGATGCTAAAAAAGAATGGATAAACTTGTCATAATTCCTACGTACAATGAACGGGAAAATATTCCCAGTATTCTTCAGGCAGTATTCAATTTGCCTGGAGAATTTCATGTGTTAGTGGTTGATGACGGATCTCCTGATCACACTGCCGATTTAGTAAAAGAATTGATGTTGGTTTATCCGGACAAACTTTTTTTAGAGGAAAGAAAAGGAAAACTTGGCTTAGGTACTGCTTATATACATGGATTTCGTTGGGCCTTAACAAAAGGGTATTCTTTTATTTTTGAAATGGATGCAGATTTTTCACATAACCCTACTGATTTACTGCGTTTGTACGAGTCCTGCAAAAGCGGAGGGGCAGATGTAGCTGTCGGATCGCGATATGTAAAAGGGGGAGGAGTAGTCAATTGGCCAATTCTGCGTGTTTTACTTTCAAAAGGTGCCTCCTTATATACGAGATTACTTACAGGCATGTCTGTCATGGATCCTACAGCGGGTTTTGTTTGTTATAAAGCATCTGTTTTGCAAGCTATGAATCTCGATGCTATTCGATTTGTGGGTTATGCGTTCCAAATTGAAATGAAATACGCAGCCTGGAAACTCGGATATGTAGTTCATGAAGTGCCCATTCTATTCCAGGATCGGACACTGGGTGCATCAAAAATGAATAAAGGAATTATCAAAGAAGGTGTAGTCGGCGTCTGGCGACTAAGAAACTATGCGGCAACCGCCCATTACGGCTCCAAACACAGTTAACAATCTGCATGCGAAAAGCCTTTTATCAATTGCATGGCGCTGTCCTACTCGCAGGATTTACAGGTATTCTTGGTCGGTTGATTACGCTGAATGAATTGATGATTGTTTTCTACCGGTTATTGATTACAGCCCTTACAATGTTTTTACTTTTTAGCTGGAAAAAGGCGATTGAAAAAACCACATCCAAACTTAAGCTTCAAATTCTTCTTGCCGCCATATTTGCTGCCTCTCATTGGCTTACCTTTTATGGAGCAATAAAATACGCTAATGTTTCGATTGCATTAGTGTGTTTTGCTTTAATTAGCTTTTTTACGGCCGTACTGGAGCCGGTCATTCTACAAAAGAAATTTGATGGTGCTGAGGTGATGCTGGGTATATTGACTCTTTTGGGTGTCTATATCATTTTTCATTTTGATACGCAGTACACTACTGGTATTATTATGGGAGTCATTTCCGCATTATTAGCATCACTTTTTCCTATTCTCAATCGTGAGATATTAAGAAATACCAATGTGGAAACCTTGCTAGTTTGGCAACAATCTTTTGGATTTTTGTTTATTGCGCTTCTTGTTCCATTCTATTTGAAGTGGGAGGAGGGGGTTCGTTTATTGCCCACGCTCAAAGATTGGGGTTGGTTATTGGTGCTCTCTTGGTTTTGTTCAGTTTGGGCCTTTCAGCTTTCTGGCGCAGCGTTAAAAAAATTATCTGCTTTCACGGTAAATCTTGCATTTAATTTAGAACCTGTATATGGAATACTGTTGGCTTTTGTTGTTTATCGGGAAGATCAGTTATTGAACAAATGGTTTTATGTTGGGTTGTCCTTTATTCTAATTGCGCTGGGGCTTCATATGCTTTTATTGAAGCGACGATCACGTAGTTTGTAAATTATACTTTTACTTTACCTGAGTGAAATCTTTGGAGTATATTGAACCTATAATTCAATATATGAAACAGATAATCTACCCTGTTTTTTTATTTATTTCAACGCTGACCTGGGCGCAGAAAAAGCCATTAGACCACACTGTTTATGATCAATGGCAGAGGATAGGTGATAAGTTAATTAGCCCCAATGGAGAATGGGTCGTTTATACAGTAGAGCCACAAGAAGGTGATGGCACCCTTTTTATTCAGTCACTCAGCACTAAGGAGACACAGGCATTTGAGCGTGGGTCTGCACCTCAGTTTAGTTTTAGCGGACGGTTTTTAGTCTTTAAAGTGAGACCGCTCTACGCGCAAACTCGTGAGGCACGAATCAAAAAGAAAAAGCCGGAGGAGTTTCCTAAAGACTCACTAGTAATCGTTGAAATGGGAAAGGGAGAAGTCAAGAGAATTCCAATGGTTAAGTCATTTAAAATGCCTGCCGAGGAAGATGGTTTTTTGGTAATTCATCAGGAGTCTTTAGAAAAGTCTACTGAAGCGAATGAAATGCCTGCCCCATTGGTTATTATCAATTTAAATCTGGGAACCGAAACAACGGTTCAGCGAATTACGGAATATGAAGTGGCACAAAAAGGAGGTCGTATCATTGCAGAGCAAGCGCGTAATCAAAAAGATTCACTTAGTAAAACGTTGCTGCTATTAATAAATGCAACCACCAAACAGCTGGATACGATTGCAACCGGTGGCAATGATTTCAGGTCTTTTACTTTTTCAGAGGATGGGACTCAGCTTGCATTTTTAGCTGAGCGAGATGCAAGGCCTAAAGAATTAATTAAGTATTATAAATTATTTCTATTTCGAGCAACGGATGACACGGCAAAACAAATAATTGATCGGAGCACGATGGGTATGAAATTAGGCTATACGGTAAGCGAATTTGGTAAACCCAGATTCAGTAAATCCGGAAGCAGACTTTATTTTGGAGTCGCACCGATTAAACCTGCTGCTGATACCAGTTTACCAGAAATTGACCAGGTAAAAGTTGATATCTGGCATTATAATGATGACTATCTGCAAACACAGCAGCTCTTTAATTTAAAGAGAGACCTTGAGCGTAATTATTTAGCGGTGTTTGATTTGCATAACTTGACTCTTACTCCTCTTGAGTCAGAAAAAATCTCGCAGGTTATTACGACTGCCGAAGGAGATGGTGATGTTGCTTTTGGCATTAGTGACTGGGGTTATCGAATTGAATCGCAATGGAAGGGCATGTCTAAAAAGGATATTTATAGAATAGATGTGCTAACAGGTGATACTACATTAATCAAAAAAGGGTTGGATGGTGTTGTGTATTCCTCATTTGTTTCTCCCAATGGAGATGCAATCATATGGTATGATTATTCATTAAAACAATATGTAAGTTGGTATAAAGGAAAGACCCAAGTGATCAGTCGTCAAATTCCTTTCGCATTATATGACGAGGAACATGACTCTCCTGGCCCTGCAGATCCGTATGGCATTGCCGGTTTTGAAGCAGGAGATTCTACTGCTTGGATCTACGATCGTTTTGATACGTGGCAAGTATACTTGAACGGACAGAAAAAACCACGTAACATCACGCTTCAAGGAAGAATTAAAAAAGAAAGTCTTCGCTATATCAAGGCAGATGTTAAAGAGAAATATGTAGCTGAAAAAGGATGGAGTCTTTGGCGTTATCAGCAGGAACAAGATAAATCGGCTGGACTTGTATTAGCAAAATGGAGTGAGCAAAACTTGAGTTGGCAAAAAAGAAAAGCAGGGCCTTTCACCTATGGAGNNTATGGAAACCCTGTTTTATCAAAGTATTCCCCTGTGGTTTTATATACCAAAGAAAGTTATGTGCTATCGCCAGATCTGCATGCATGGCAGTTTGGGGAGCAAACAGATGTAGAGACCAAGTTGACTTCTATTAATCCTCAGCAACAGCAATACAATTGGGGCACCTCTTCTATTTATAAGTGGAAAGCTATTGACGGTAAAAATGCACAAGGGGTGCTTTATTTGCCGGAGAATTTTGATCCTAAAAAGAAATACCCTTTATTGTTGTATTTCTATGAAACACATACAAATACTTTGCATAGTTATATTCCTCCCTCACCCACGGGTAGTCGTTTGAACATTTCTTTTTATGTAAGCCGGGGGTATGTAGTATTAAGTCCTGACATTCATTACCAAATTGGCTATCCTGCAAAGAGCTGCTACAATTATGTGGTTAGTGCAGCCCAGCAACTTGCCAAAGAGCCGTGGATTGATGCCGCAAACATGGGAATACAGGGACAAAGTTGGGGTGGAATACAGGTTGCGCAATTAGTTACCATGACTTCTATTTTCAAGGCTGCATGGGCGGGTGCACCAGTAGCAAACATGACCAGTGCATACGGAGGGATACGATGGGAGAGTGGTGTTAATCGACAATTTCAATATGAGATGACACAAAGTAGAATTGGTGCTACTTTATGGCAACGACGAGATCTTTATCTGGAGAACTCACCTTTGTTTAAAGTGCCTCAAATCAAAACACCTTTGGTGATCATGGCCAATGATGCAGATGGAGCTGTGCCTTGGTACCAAGGGATTGAACTGTTTACGGCTATGCGTCGCTTAGGAAAAAAAGTATGGATGTTGAATTATAATGGTGAAGCGCATAATCTGCGCGAGAGAAAAAATCAAAAAGATATTTCTATTCGGCAGCAACAGTATTTCGATTGGCTGCTGAAAGGAGAACGTCCTGCTCGTTGGATTACTGATGGAGTACCAGCAGTAAACAAAGGAAAAGACTGGGGCTTAGATCTTGTAGATTAAAGAGGTCGTTCTGGGTCAAAACTTTCAAGTTCTTTCGCAACAGCAGTAAGGAAAGTAGCGCCCAGGCTTCCGTCTACAATTCGATGATCATAGCTCATACTGAGATACATCATATGTCGGATGGCAATGCTATCACCTGCAGGTGTTTCAATTACTACCGGTCGTTTTTTAATAGCACCCACCGCTAAAATGGCTACTTGTGGTTGATTGATAATGGGAGTTCCCATCAAGGATCCGAAGGTTCCTACATTGGTCAAAGTAAACGTTCCATTTTGCGTGTCATCGGGTCTTAATTTTCCTTGACGAGCCGCATCCGCTAATTGGTTGACTTGTTTAGCTAAACCAACCATATTGAATTGGTCTGCATTTCTAATTACAGGTACAATTAAATTTCCGGAGGGAAGGGCTGTCGCCATTCCAATATTAATATCCTTTTTGATGACAATGTTATTGCCATCAAGAGAACAATTGATCAAAGGGAATTTTTTAATACAACGTACAATCGCTTCAATGAAAAGTGGAGTGTATGTAATTTTAGTCCCTTCTCTTTTTTCAAAGTCCTTCTTTACCTTTTCTCTCCAAAGAACCAAATTGGTAACATCGGCTTCTGTAAAACTAGTTACATGCGGACTGGTTTGTTTACTCCTAACCATGTGGTCGGCAATCAACTTTCTCATCCTGTCCATCTCTACAATCTCTACATTGCCAGTGTAACTCACAGGCAAAGAGTGATTCGATTGCGTTTCTGGTTGAATTTTTTGCACAGGCACAATCATTTCCTTTGATGGCTGACTGCTTGGTTGTTTGCGAGTGCTTACGTAGTGGAGAATATCTTTTTTTGTTACGCGCCCTTCATTTCCTGTACCGGGTAAGTTTTCCAGTTCGCTCATGCTAATCCCTTCGCTGGCTGCAATATTCAATACAAGCGGGGAGTAAAACCTCGAGGATCCAATAGTGATTGGTTTTGTCTCTTGATGATTATAGGGGGAGGTAATTTCTTTGGCGGGCTCTGCCTTAACAGTTTGGACAGTTGGAGAAATTGCAGGGGGTGGAGCAGTAGTTGAAGCAGCTTCCGTACGTATACGGGCAATCACTGCGCCAATTGGCACAATATCATTTACACTATACAGAATTTCATCAATAATGCCTGCAGCAGTACTGGGTACTTCACTATCTACCTTATCGGTTGCAATTTCAAGGACTGTTTCGTCTAGCGCCACTGCATCACCTGGGTTTTTAAGCCATTTTAAAATAGTGGCTTCCATGATACTCTCACCAAGTTTTGGCATCACCAGTTCAACTATCGCCATATAAAGGATTTAAAAGCAGCAATCAGAGTGCAAATCTACAATATTGTACTCAATCCGTGGAGTCCTTTAAAATGAATAGACGTAGTTGATTCAAGGCGCTTAAGGCGGTTTGTTTTGTGTTTCTGGATCTGTCAAACCCCCATTTGTATTGCTTTGTTATTATTTTTTCTTTGTTACCGACTGCAATCCAAACTGTGCCGACGGGTTTTTCAGGAGTTCCACCCGCTGGTCCCATAATTCCGGAAACTGCTATGGCATACGTGCAACCAATTGATGTAAGAATACCATTTGCCATTTCTTTAACCACTTGCTCACTCACTGCCCCAAACTGATCTAGGGTGGACGACTTTACTCCAAGTAATTTTTGTTTTGCCTCGTTGGAGTAGCTCACTACACTTCCTCCAAAATAACGAGAGGCTCCTGGTACTGCACTGATTAGACTTGCAATGAGACCACCCGTACAACTTTCAGCAGTACCAACCGTGGCATTTCTTGCAAGCAGTAACTTACCTATATAGGATTCTAATTCCTCATTCGTATCAATAGCAAGATGTGCTGCTACCTCTTTCTTTAAGAGGCTAATTTGCTGGTCTAATAGTAATAATAACTCCTCTCTGTTTTCACCCAAAGCGGTAAGCCTTAGTTTAACCATNNACCGATTCGCCCACTCCGATTGTTAGTATCGTGTGGTGTAAAACAACAGGTGTAGAAAGCTCTTTTTGCAATAGCGGAAGCACTGAACCCGTCATGATGTCTTTCATCTCTTGTGGAACTCCCGGAAGTGAAATGTAGATTACCTTATTTTTTCTGAATAGCATTCCAGGTGCCGTTCCTATAGGGTTGGGTAAGACGGTACAATTATCAGGAACATCAGCCTGTTTTTGATTTCGCTCTAATAATGCGCCAGGTCTTTTGTATACTTCGTTAAATAAATACTGAATATGTGCAAGCGTGCCGGGGTCTCTCTGTAACGTTCCTCCGAAATAGTCACATAAAAAAGGCTTCGTAATGTCATCGGCTGTAGGTCCAAGCCCACCCGTTAAAATAATAACCTGTGCATGGCCTGATTCTTGATCTAGCGCAAATCGAATTTCATCCGCTCGGTCTCCTACGGCAATTCTGCGTAAAACTAAAATACCTATTGCGTTTAGTTGTTGGGCTATGAATGCACTATTCGTGTCGATTGTCTGCCCAATTAGTAGTTCGTCTCCAATTGTAATTATGGATGCATAAACTTTATCCATTCCTACTAATTTCCTAGCATTCTGTCCATACTTACTTTTCCAGGGCCTGCAAAAAGGAGTACTAAAAAGCCTGCCAAGTAAAGAGCGGCATGCTCTCCTTCTCCAAAAATGTCACTATTGTGAATCATAAATAGCGCCACTGCCATGGTTACGATGAGCGGTATAACTACAAGCCTGGTCATGAGTCCGGCAATCAGCAAAACCGCACAGAAAAACTCAGCAAAAATAACCAGTGCTAATGAAGCAGTACTTCCGATATGGAAAGGGTCCGGGAAGTCCTTTACGACGGTCATAAACTTGATTAATTTATTAAAGCCATGTGGAATGATTAAGCCCCCCATGGCAAGACGCAATAGTAAAAGTGAAAATGAGATACTGTTCTCGGTATAGCGGGTACTAAATAATTTTTTCATGTCATGCAATTTTACTCCACTAACTTAAGATTTTTTTGTTAAAGCCTTCCTAATTACTCACTTATCCACATCTGTTTGCAACCATTGCTTGGGTGAGGTGAAAATATTTGCAATATTCGCCCGTTATAGGAACTAGATTATGCGGCTACTTCTGCTTATTTCAATCTCTCTTTTTTGTCAATTTGCGTTGTTTGCGCAACGGACCCGGCAATCCACAGAACAAGACTTGCCTTTATATAGAGCACTTTCCACTTTTCGCCAGGGTAGAATAGAGGAAGGCTGTCAATTACTGGAGCGTGTTTCATTTCAAGAGCCAAACCTCTCTCTACAAAATCAGGATTTAGAAATACAAGAGTTTCGCTATGCCAAAATTGTTTGTCAATTGCTGAAAGCTGATAAAAACGGAGAGATTGATGCGCTTCAGTTTTTAGCAGAAACGAATGTTCAATCGTGGAAAGACAGAATACGTTTTTATTTGGGAAATTTTTATTTCATCCAACAAAATTGGCCTGCAGCACTAGATCAATACAAGCTTTTATCTGTGGCTAATTTAGCCAATACAGAAATTGCGAAGATGCAATTCAATCAAGGGTATTCTTATTTTGTATTGAAGCAATATGAGTTTGCTAAGCCGCTTTTAAACAGTATTCGTCAATTACCTGGGACCGCTTATCAGACGGCTGCAACCTATTACTATGGGTTAATACTTTTTGGTGAGGGAAAGATGAATGAGGCCATTAGTTGTTTTCAACAAGTAGAAAAGGATTCAAATTTTGGGAAGTTATCAGTTTACTACATTAGCCAAATAATGATGGCAAGAGGTGAAGCAGAGCAGGTAATCAGCTATCTCGAAAAAAATGCTTCCTTATTTCAGGATTCCTCTTATCCCTCCACAGAGCGCAATCAGGTTTTAGGGCATGCCTACTTTGTCACAGCCAACTTTGAAAAAGCTTTACCCTTACTTTCTTTTTATCTATCTGCTGCTTCCGAAACTACCCGAGTTGATCTTTATGAATTAGCGTTTTCTCAGTTTAAAATGAGAAAATATGCTGAGGCAGTAATGAATTTTAAGAAATTATCTGGCGCGCAGGATACAATTGCCGCTTATTCGCTTTTTTATTTGGGTGAGTCTTATGTTGAATTAAAAAATAAGAGAGAAGCTCGCTCTGCCTACTCACTCTGTATGCAGAGCGCAGTAAAGAAAGATTTACAGGCTGCCGCCCAGCTCAACTTTTCAAAACTTAGCTACGAGCTTGGTTATTTTGATGAGGCAGTGCGCGAATTGGAGTTGTATATTCGAAATAATCCAGCATCCTCCTCTTTACTTGAGGCGCAAGAGGTGTTGTTTGCATCATTGGCGGCATCTAGTAATTACAAGCGTGCGCTTCAGGTGCTTGAGCAAATCCAAATACCCTCTACTCAAACTCAACAATTCATACCATCTGTTCGATTTGGTAGAGCGGTTGAGCTTTTTTATGATGGTGATCTCATTGAGGCAAAAAAACTATTACTTCGAATTATAAATGATAAGTGGGCTGTTTCAATCCAAGGAATTACAAATTTTTGGTTAGGCGAAGTTTGCTATCTCCAAAAGGACTACACTGCTGCAATTCTCTATTATAATAAGTATCTTTCTCTGGGAGGAGTGGTGTCAGGCGAAGCATCCCCCATACATGCGTACTATAATCTTGGTTATGCTTATTTAAATCTGACCCAATACAAACTCGCGCTTAGTAATTTTGAAAAAGTCAAATATGGCAATCAGGCAGGAAACACATCACTTGAATTAGATGCACGTTTACGCGCAGCGGATTGTCAGCTGCTTTTACGCCAGTACAAAAATGCGAAGCAGTTATACCAAGGCTTTGTAGATATGGATGCGCCTGCAGCCCCCTATGCATTCTTTCAGATTGCATCAATTGAAGGAATCGATAACGTCAATGATAAAATCAGGCTATTAAAAGAGCTGATTGTTCGTTATCCCCAGTCGCCCTATGTGTTGAAATCAAGAATGAGCTTAGCTGATGCGTATATGGAAGGAGAAAAATTTCGTGATGCACTTCCGGTCTTAGAAGATTTGCTCCAAAATGCGAGTGCAGCTGAACAACCTGATCTTTTGTTTAAAACCGCTGTTGTTTATTACAATCTTGATGAGAATGAAAAGGCTTTATCGTATTACCAGCGTCTTTTTGAACAATACCCTAATTCTGCTGAAGCTGCAGATGCATTGGAAGAGTTAAAGGCAGTGTATGTTGATTTGGGTAGAGCTACTGAATATACTACTTACTTAAAAAAGAGAGGAATATCCGTTTCTGTAAATCTGGAGGATTCATTACAATACTTGGTGGCCGAACAGCAATTTGACGCAAAAGATTATACGCGTGCCATCCCTTCTCTTCAGCAATATCTCAATCAGTTTCCGCAGGGTAAATATTTTCCCGATGCACAGTTTAGGCTGGCAACTTGTTATTATTTGAGAAAAGAATGGGAGCAGGCAATAGTACCATTGGAAGAGCTATTAAGTGCCAATCAGAGTAAGTATCAGTTTGAAGCTAACTTTATCCTTGCGCGTATTTATTATTTTGAACTCAAGAAGTTTGATAAAGCTGCTTATTGGTATGAACAACTTATTCCTTTAACGGTAAAAACAGAAGATCGGCTTGAAATTTTTAGAGCGTTATTGCGTGCAAATTATCAACAAAAGAACTGGGCTACTGCTTCTCAATTTGGTGATTCACTTGTCTTATTAAAAGAAAAGAGCAAAGAAGACCAGGCATTAGGGGCTCTTGCAAAAGCAAAGCAATGCTTTGTTGATAACAAGGAAACAGAGGGACAGCAACTGCTTAATACTATTCCGCTTTTAAATAAGGCTGCACTAGCTGCAGAGGCTCGTTATGAACTAGCTCTTTCGCATTTTAGACTCCAACAGTGGAAGCTGGCTGAAAAAATGGCTTTTGAAACCATTAATAAGTCCGGATCTTATGAGTGGTGGGTGACAAAGTCTTATTTGTTGTTAGGCGATATTTATCTTTCACAAAAAGACTATTTCAATGCCAGGGCCACGTTTCAAAGTGTTTATGAAAATGCCAACGATCCCGTATTAAGAAAAGAAGCATTGGAAAAAATTGAGTTAGTTAAAAAAAGTGAAAAAGGTAATTAATAATGCCAACCAATAATTCTACTATATCGATAGCTATTCTCCGCTTGTGTTGCTGGCTGATTGTTTCTTTTTTGTTCTTAAAGCCTTTAAGTGCGCAGGTTAAAAGTGTCGATATTGTTTCTGCGTATCGCCCTCAGGTTGCAACAAGTTCTAAATTTCAATTTTTGCCTAATCTGCCAATTGCTGACTCAAGTCGAATAGCTCTTTCTTACGCTACTTCCTCAAAACTATTTTTTCCTCCTTTTCAACTATCACCTTTGCGTCCTCTTGCATTGCCAATCAAAGCTGATTCTCCATTTGCTGATAAGCTGTACGCAAAAATTGGATATGGTAATTTAAAATCTCCATTCGCTCAACTTTACTTTAGTAAAGGAGAGGGTACAAATAAAGGCTTTTCTGCTTCGGCAATCTATCAACGTGCCACAGGCAAGCTTCCTTATCAAAAATTTGGGCAATCAGAAATTGCTCTCCATGGTTTTAATAAAAATCTATCAAAAAATTTAAGTGTTGATGCAGGAGTTCGTTACAATTTAGATCAGGTGAATCGTTATGGCTTTCGCACACCCATTGTATTGCCAATTTCTAAAGATGATAGTCAAAATTATTCAGCAGTCTCATTTCAAACTGGGGTAAAAACAATCAATCCAACTAGCTACGGTATAACCGTTGGATCGCAAGTGGAGGCTGGTTATTTTTCTGATCAAACTGGGAACAGCGAAAAATCTATCCGACTGACAGTGCCGTTTACTAAAAATCTCAATGAAAGCTGGCGAGTGTCTGCACTTGTTGATGCGCATTTAATTACTATTGGATTAAAGAATGGAGCCTCTATTGCTAACAATGTTGCAGCCTCTCGTTTGTTGGTTTCTCATTGGGGTAGACAGTTTAGTTTACAAGGTGGACTAAGTCCAGTTTGGGATCGATCTGGTTTTACATTGTTGCCCATTATAAATGGGGCCTTTAAAGTAGATAGCACACGGCTGATTATTCAATGGGGCTGGGAGGGTAATAACCAGATAAATAGTTATCAAGGACTTTTTCGGACAAACAATTGGATTCAAGTTCCTAGTTCGATATATAACACACGTTCATGGCAGGCATATGCAGGAATTAAAGGAGCCTCCTCCTCTCATATTTCCTACTCCGTAAGGGGTGGATGGTTTAAAATAAAGGACGTTCCGCTTTTCATTAATGATACTTCTTCGCTTACGAAAGGAAACTCTTTTTTAGTAGTTTTTGAACCTCGTTTACAGCAAATTCAACTATCTGGTGAAGTTGGTTACCAGGTTGCAGATAGAATGGCTGTACGCGCCAGTTTTCAATTTAATCAGTTCTCGGCATTGAAAAATCAAGCGCGTGCATGGGGACTTTTGCCTTTAGAACTCAAACTAACCAGCCGTATTGAGGTATTGAAGGACCTTTACCTGGATCTAGCTGCTTACACATGGCGAGGAGCATCTTATTTACAAAAGGGGGGAGGGATTGCCAGAAGTCAGGGTGCTTTTGATGTAAACACAAGTCTTGAATTTAAACTTAATCAGTCTTGGCGTTTATGGGGTCAGTTCAACAACTTATTTAATCAGTCCTATCAGCGTTGGAATCAATATCCAGTCTATGGTTTTAATTTCTTAATGGGTGTCGTATTTTCGCCTCAGTTAAAAATGCACCATTGATTCCTTTTTTTATTGAATACCTCGCATTTTCTGGAGAATTGCCTCTGCAAGGCCTAGGGTATTTGCGTGTTAGAAGAGTATCTGCAAAGTTAGATATCACTACAAGATTGCTTACGCCGCCTAGTCAAGAGGTTTTTTTTGAAGCATCAGAATTAGTGAATACTGATGCATTTTTTTCTTGGCTCAAACTTCGCAGGTCAGCGGCTTCACCAAATGACGAATCTGCTTATCTCCAAATTGTAAAAGAGTTGAATAAGGTGAGTGGCAATGCGTCAATTGAATGGAAGGGTATAGGGGTGTGGAGAGTAGGTAGTGATCAGAAAATTATTTTTGAACCTGGAATTATAAAAAATCAACTGAAAGCATTAGTTGCAGAAAAGATAATTCGAAGTGAAGCGGTTCACTCTATTCAGGTGGGAGAATTAGAATCTGATTCGGCGGAGATGTCTAAAAGGTTATCTCAAAAAACTAAAAGAGTTGTTCCGCTGAATTGGCTGGGAATTTTATTACTGATAGCAGTAGTAACAATCGTGGGCTGGGTTTTATTGACGGGACGCGTTCAACCAAACTCCATTTCTAACCCAGGAAAGATTTCTCCAAAAGATGGATCTTCCTTGCAATATCGCTCCTTGTGACCACAGCTACAACGCATATGACTTGTCCAGTTTGTGGACTTAAGAACTGGAAATTGATTTTTGAGATTAAAGATTTTTCTATTTCGCAACAGCAGTTTTCACTTGCTGAATGTGAAAATTGCTCGCTTCGAATCACTGTAGGTGCGCCTGACAAAGAATCAATTGGACCTTATTACAAGTCAGAAGAGTATATCTCTCACACCAACACAAATAAAGGAATAGTCAATCAGCTTTACCAATGGGTGCGTAAATACATGCTCTCAAAAAAAAGAAAGTTGATCGAAGATGTTTCAGGTAAAAAAGTTGGTGCACTGCTTGACTATGGAAGTGGTACTGGCGCTTTTGTACGCTACATGCAACAAGCAGGCTGGAACACGACAGGAATTGAGCCAGATGCAGATGCTCGTCAAGTAGCCACTGAGCAATTTCAAATTAATTTATTAGATGCTAGTGAACTGGAAAGTCTGAATACCGCTCAATTTGATGTCATTACACTCTGGCATGTTTTGGAACATATCCATGATCTGCAACGCACGATTCAAAAATTAAAAGACTTACTCAAGCCAGACGGGGTGTTAATTATTGCCGTTCCTAATTATACTTCACTAGATGCTTATCACTACGGACCTTATTGGGCTGCTTATGATGTTCCCCGACACTTATATCATTTTTCTCCCTATTCGATGGAGCAATTAATGAAGAATAATGGGTTGCGAGTTATGTCTAAAAAACCACTTTGGTTTGACAGTTTCTATGTCTCCTTACTCAGCACCCGTTATCAATATGGGAATACAAATTACGTCGATGGCTTTTGGCAAGGTCTTCGCTCAACTCGTAAAACGATGAGCGATGTGGAAAGATGTAGTTCTCTTATTTATGTGGTTACTCAATGACCCAGTGTGATTTCAAATAATTGAGGCCACCATTTCCCCGTTATAAAAATCTTTTTGCTTTCAGAGTCATAGGCAATACCATTTAACACCTCCGCTCCAGCATAAATCGATTGTGCCTGGGTTAGCAAAGATGTAAAATCTGCCTTCCCAACTACCTCGCCGGTTGTAGGATTGATTTTTAAAATATACGGGGTAGTGTATTGATTCGCATACACAAATCCTTCTATATACTCCAGTTCGTTTAGATTATAGCTTGGGCTTCCTTCTTCTGTGACCAATTGACTTTTAATCAAAACCATTCCGTGGGGATTATAGAAATACAATTCTCCGCTTCCATTTGTGAGTAGTAGGTCATTTCCATTGTTTGTTAGTCCCCAACCTTCTTTGTCTATTGTATATTCTTTAATTTTTTTGAAATCAAGCGTATAGCAAAAAACTTTTTTCTCTCGCCAGGTTAACTGGTAAATTGTATCTCTTAAAATGGTAACCCCCTCCCCAAAAAAAGTTTCATTAAGTTGAATAGAACGAAGGGCTTTTCCCGTTTTCAACTCTATTTCCATCAGCTTAGAGCTTCCATATTGGCCAGTACCTTCAAATAGACGACCCTTGTAAATCTGTAGCCCCTGCGTGTAAGAACTGGTATCATGCGGGTAAGTTGCTACCACTGAAAAGTTTAAGGGACATAGTTTTTTGGGACTATTCTCCTCTTGTGAGGAGGTATTGCCTGTTTGCTGACAACCAAGAATCGTTAAAAAAAAGGGGAGGGCTAGGAGGGATAGACCAGTCTTATTCATGCATCTAAATTAACCTCAATGCATCTAAACTGAGGATTAATCCTAAAAAAATAATGAGAGGTGCAGCATTTTAACAGATAGTGATGTCTTTACTTTATTGTTGGGTTTACAGGTCGCAACCTCAATCATGCTTATGTGAAAGGGCCCCCGTTTTCGGGGGCCCTTTTCTTTGAATTAGAGGTGAATTGCTTCTCCGTAAGCCACTTCTATGGCATCTTTCACACTTTCACTAATCGTGGGGTGCGGATGAATAGAGTTGAGAACCTCATGATAGGTTGTTTCCAGTTTCCGGGCGGTTACTGTTTGTGCAATTATCTCGGTAACATTATATCCAATCATATGTGTACCCAGCCATTCGCCATACTTGGCATCAAAAATTACTTTGACAAAACCCTCTGTATGACCAGCTGCAGAGGCTTTACCGCTGGCGCTAAGTGGAAACTTACCCACTTTGATTTCGTATCCAGCATCCTTTGCTTGCTTTTCGGTATAACCAACTGAGGCAATTTCAGGAACGCAATAGGTACATCCTGGAATATTGTTATAATCGATTGGTTCAGGTTTGTGATTATACTTTTTCTCATTGTAGGCAATGGCTTCAATGCAAACAATTCCTTCCTTGCTTGCCACGTGTGCCAATGCTTGTCCGGGCGCACAGTCTCCAATCGCGTAGATGCCAGGAACATTTGTTTGACCAAACTTGTCTACGATAATTTTCCCCTTTTCTGTTTTTACTCCCGTTTCTTCTAAGCCAATGCCTTCAATGTTTGCAGCAACTCCAACAGCGCTAAGCAATACATCTGCTTCGACTATTTTTTCTCCTGCTGCAGTTTTGACTGTAGCTTTTACACCTGTTCCTTTCGTATCTACCGCAGTTACTTCACTACTAGTAAGAATTTCAATGCCACTTTTCTTGTATTGCTTTTCTAACTCTTTTGAAATTTCTTCATCCTCTACAGGAACAATACGAGGTAAGAATTCTATAATAGTCACTTTTGTTCCCATGCTATTATAGAAATAGGCAAATTCAACGCCAATGGCACCGCTACCCACAATGATCATTGACTTGGGCTGCTCAGGTAATACCATTGCTTCCCTGTATCCGATAATTTTTTTACCATCTATGGGCATAGTAGGTAACTGTCTGCTACGGCCACCTGTTGCAATCAAGATATGTTTACCTTCTACGATTTGTTTTTTGCCATCTTTATCAGTGACTTCAAGCTTTCCTTTTCCTGCAAGTTTGCCGAAGCCCATGATAACATCGATCTTATTTTTTTTCATCAAGAATTGAACGCCTTTACTCATTTTATCGGCAACTCCACGGCTTCTGCGAATGACAGCGTCAAATTGTGGCTGTCCAGTGGCTTCAATTCCAAAATCTTTGGCATGTTTGATGTATTCGTTTACCTGCGCACTTTTAAGTAAGGCTTTGGTAGGGATGCAACCCCAGTTTAAACAGACCCCGCCTAAGCTTTCTTTTTCTACAACAGCGGTTTTAAGTCCAAGCTGAGAGGCCCGAATAGCGGCTACATAGCCCCCTGGGCCACTTCCCAAAACGATTACGTCATATGCCATAAAATGTAATTTAGAGTTTAAATGGCTGGCTACTAGTGCTCAGCCAGGGTGCAAAGGTACCCCAAAAGGCTATTCAAGCAAAGGAGGAATGTGCGGAATTGCAAAGGGGATGGGCGGATAAAAAAAAGACTATTTTTCCTTTTAAATCTCTGATTTCCCTTACCTTTGCCGTCCCAAATTTGTGTTATATGGCAAGAGTATGTCAGGTCACCGGTAAAACACCAGTAGGTGGAAACAAGGTGTCCCATTCTAATATTAAGACCAAGCGTCGTTTTTTACCTAACCTACAACGCAAGCGTTTTTACCTTGCGGAAGAGGATAAGTGGATTACGTTGAAATTGTCTACTGAGGCTATCAGAACCATCAATAAAAATGGTCTTTATAGTGTGGTAAAACAATTAAGAGCGCAAGGCGAAAAAATTTAATGTTTAAAGCGAACTAATCATGGCAAAAAAAGGTAATCGCGTACAAGTGATCTTAGAGTGCACTGAGCACAAGGCAAGTGGAAAGCCTGGTACCAGCCGCTATATCACTGTAAAAAATAAAAAGAACAATCCTGAGCGTATGGAATTGAAAAAGTTCAATCCCATTCTCAAAAAGGTGACTGTTCACAAAGAAATTAAGTAAATTATTCAATCACTGAATTAACGCGCACGTATGGCAAAAGCAGCAAAAACCGCGATCAAGAAAGACCCTAAGCAGGCAGCAGAGGCAAAAAATTATACTAAAGTAATTAAGGCTGTACGCAGCCCTAAAACAGGTGCTTACACTTTTAAGGAGCAAATGGTGCACAAGGATAAAGTGAAAGAGTTTTTAGCCCAGAAGTAATTAATTCCCGATAAGGGTATCTTATACAGCTGTCTTACCTCGGTCTGACAGCTTTTTTTTTAATTAAAGTCGATGGGATTCTTCAGTAAATTATTTGGTCGTCAAGAAAAGGAGTCGCTTTACCAGGGGCTTAAAAAAACGCGGGAAGGTTTTGTTTCAAAAATCTTTAATGCCCTTGCCGGCAAAACCAAATTGGACGAAGAGTTATTAAATGAACTTGAAGAGGCCTTGCTTGGTTCAGACGTTGGGGTAGAGACTACGGTTAGAATATTAGAGCGAATAGAGAAAAAAGCAGCTGATCAAAAGTTTGGGGATGAGGAAAGTTTACGTTCTTTTATTCAAAATGAAATTGAACAAATCCTCATAAGTAACACACAAACAGATTTTTATGATTTTAAATCTGAATTGCCTAGTCGCCCCTATATCATATTGGTTGTAGGGGTAAACGGAGTTGGTAAAACAACAACAATTGGTAAGTTGGCTTATAATTTCAAAAAAGCGGGTAAAGAGGTTTTGTTAGGTGCGGCAGATACTTTTAGGGCCGCCGCTGTTGAGCAGCTCACGATCTGGAGCGAACGTATTGGGGTTCCTATTGTAAAGCAAAATACAGGAAGCGATCCTGCTGCTGTTGCATTTGATACGGTACAAAGTGCCCTGGCTCGCGGTACAGATGTTGTGTTGATTGACACGGCGGGGAGGCTGCACAATAAAGCTCATTTGATGGAAGAGCTCAGTAAGATTCGGAGAGTTATTCAAAAGTCAATTCCGGATGCTCCGCATGAAGTACTCTTGGTATTAGATGGCTCAACTGGACAAAATGCAATTGAGCAAGCGCGTCATTTTACTGCGGCTACGAATATAACGGCACTCGCAGTGACCAAATTAGATGGAACAGCAAAGGGTGGTGTTGTGCTAGCTATTGCTGATCAATTTAAAGTTCCTGTCAAATTTGTAGGAGTGGGAGAGCAGGCGGAAGATTTACTGATTTTTGACAAGCAGGCTTTTGTAAATAGCCTATTTTCAAACACAACTATTTCAAAAGAATGAGAACTAAAGCGCTACATCCTAAAAAAGTGAACATTATCACCTTGGGGTGCAGTAAAAATATGGTAGATAGTGAAGTGCTCAGTGGACAATTACGTGCCAATGAAATTGAAGTCGTTCACGAGAATACAAAACTAGATCATCAGATTGTTGTGGTAAATACCTGTGGTTTTATTGACAAGGCAAAGGAAGAAAGCGTAAATACGATCTTAGAGCAAGTAGAATTGAAGAAAAAAGGTAAGCTCGAAAAAGTATACGTTACCGGATGTTTGAGTGAGCGATACAAACAAAACCTCGAAACAGAAATACCGGAAGTTGACGCCTATTTTGGAACAATGGAACTTCCCCAGTTGCTAAAAAAACTGGAAGCGAGTTATCAGTCTGAATTGATTGGTGAAAGATTACTGGCTACTCCTTCACATTATGCCTATTTAAAAATTTCAGAGGGATGTAATCGTACTTGCTCTTTTTGTGCGATTCCCCTTATGAGGGGCGGACATGTAAGCCGTACCATGGAGTCGTTGGTTGCTGAGGCGGAACTACTTGTAAAAAGAGGTGTAAAAGAGATTATGTTGATTGCGCAAGAGCTCACCTATTATGGGTTGGATTTGTATAAGAAAAGAGCATTGCCCGACTTACTTAATCGATTGGCTGATATTAAGGGGTTGGAATGGATACGCTTGCACTATGCATACCCGTCTAAATTTCCTTTGGAAATACTCGATGTGATGCGTGAGAGACCCAATATTTGTAATTACCTCGATATGCCTTTACAACATGCGGCTGATCCGATGTTGAAAGCGATGAAAAGACAGATTACTCGTTCTGAGATGGAAGAGCTTTTAGACTCCATTCGTGCAAAAGTTCCAGGTATCTGCTTGCGCACCACTTTGATTACAGGTTTTCCTGGTGAAACCAGAGAGGATGTGGAAGAGCTAAAGAGTTTTTTGGCTAAACAGCGTTTTGACCGCGTTGGAATATTTACTTATTCACACGAAGAAGATACCTCTGCGCATACATTGGCAGATACATTAACGCAAGAGGAGAAAGAAGCACGTGCGCAAGAAATCATGGAATTTCAACAGGAAATATCCTATGAATTAAACCAAGAGAAAATAGGAAAGATCTATCGTGTTTTGATTGATAAAAAAGAAGCGGGTCGCTATTTAGGAAGAACTGAATTTGACTCTGTTGAGGTCGACAACGAAGTGGTTGTCAATACAAATACAAAATTGACCATTGGAGATTTTGTGCAAGTGAAAATTACGAAGGCTTACGATTACGATTTAGAGGGAGAATTGGTTTCCTAATTCAATCTTTAGTTATCTTAGAAAAAAACTGAACTATGCAAGTCAATTGGCAGGGAGTTTATCCCGCTTTGCTTACCCCATTTACAAGTTCTGATCAGGTAGATATTCCATTGTTTGAAAAGAATCTAGCGGCTCAGCTGGATGCGGGGGTACATGGGTTAATCATTGGTGGTTCATTGGGAGAAGCTAGCACGCTTCGGGTAGAAGAAAAAGAAAAATTGGTAAAGAGTGCAAAAGCTTTTGCAGGAAGCCGTGTTCCTGTACTACTCAATATTGCTGAATCTGTTACTGCGGATGCGATTGCGCAAACGCAACTTGCACAAAAATGGGGCGCAGATGGATTAATGTTATTGCCTCCTATGCGCTACAAGAGTGATGATCGGGAAACGGCACATTATTTTAAAACGGTAGCACAGTCTACGGAATTGCCCATCATGATTTATAATAATCCGGTTGACTATAAAATTGATTTTAGACCAGAACTTTTTGATCAGTTGATCGATTACCCCAATGTCCAAGCACTAAAGGAAAGCTCTCGAGATGTGACAAATCTTACTCGGATGCTGAATCGTTTTGGAGATCGATTTAAAATTTTATGTGGCGTAGACACACTTGCAATGGAAGAATTATGTTTAGGGGCGCATGGTTGGGTTGCAGGGTTAGTAGATGCTTTTCCAAAAGAAACCGTTGCAATCTGGAATTTGGTGCAGAAAGGAGAATTGGAGCGAGCACGTTCAATCTATCGCTGGTTCATGCCTTTACTTGAACTAGATATTCATCCCAAATTAGTTCAGTATATAAAACTGGCAGCACAGGAAGTGGGGATTGGAAGTGAGTTTGTCCGTGCACCACGATTGACGTTGGTAGGGGAAGAAAGAGTACGCGTTCTTGAAGTGATTCATACAGCCCTTGCAAACAGACCCGATTGCTAATTTAATTTCTATTCATGTCTTATTCAGATTTTTCTCGATCGCAAATTGAAGAATGCGTAGCCAAATCGTATGCTGCTTTTTCTACCTATAGCCAATCGACTTTGGCAACACGTAACCAGTTGTTGCATGCAATTGCAAGTGAATTAGAAAAGCAAAGATCCGCATTAGTTGCGGCAGCTGCATTAGAAACTAATTTGCCTGAGGCGCGGTTAAATAACGAGTTAAATCGCACTATTTTTCAATTGGAAAGTTATGGGGATGCCTGTGAAAGAGGCTATTGGTTAGAAGCTTCTATTGATCAAGATACTAGTTCTCAGCCGGTAAAACCGGTTATTAAAAAGCACATGATTCCTATGGGGCCTGTTGTTGTTTATGGGTCCAGTAATTTTCCATTTGCGTATTCAACTGCGGGCGGGGACACTGCAAGTGCGCTAGCGGCGGGTTGTACTGTCATCGTAAAAGCGCACCCCGCACATCCTAAAACGTCTTCTATTGCCGCTTCGTGCATTGAAAAAGCAATCGCCACCTGCCAATTGCAATCTGGAATTTTTGCGCATGTCTATGGAGCTTCTTTTCAAGTGGGTGAGTGGCTAGTAAAGCACCCTTTAATTAGTGCAGTTGCCTTTACGGGATCTTTTACCGGAGGAAAGCAATTATTTGATTGGGCAGCACAAAGGGCTATTCCAGTACCTGTATTTGCTGAAATGGGAAGTGTTAATCCCGTTTTTTTACTTTCTGAAAAATTAGAGCAGGAGCCTACGCAAATAGCTGCTCAATTATCGGCTTCTTACACATTAGGAGTTGGACAGTTTTGTACAAAACCTGGGTTACTTATAGGTATGGAGAGTGAAGCACTCAATTTGTTTTGCGATGAAATGATCAAGTTGACCAAACAAATTCAACCATCCCAATTATTGCACGCGGGTATTGAACATTTATACCGAACAAAAAGTGAGCAGCTAATTGCTCAAAAAGGTGTTGAGCTAATTGCTCAATCTCAACAGCAGGCTGGAGTGGGAGAGGGGCAGGCATTGCTCACGCGTGTAACTGCATCAGATTGGCTGGAAAATAAATTACTACATCAAGAGAATTTTGGTCCCTACACGCAAATCATCGTATGTAAAAATTATGCCGAACTACTTTTGGTAGCACAAGCATTAGAAGGTCAATTGACATGCACTTTAATGGCGACGGTGTCTGAAGCAAAGGCTAGTCAGGAATTAATCAGATTATTGGAACAACGTTGTGGTCGATTAATTTTTAATGGAGTTCCAACCGGGGTAGAGGTTTGTAAGAGCATGCATCATGGCGGACCCTTTCCAGCTACAACCGACTCTAGATTTGGCGCTGTTGGCGCAGATGCTATCAAGCGATTTATTCGTCCGCTTGCTTATCAAAATTGGCCTGAGGAATTACTGCCCGATTATTTACAAGATAATTCGCTAACAAGTATACCCCGTTATCGAAACGGTGTTATAGAGTAATCAGGCTTTTACCAACACGCGATCTTCTTGCTGGTGCGTATACCAAAACCAAGCGCTACTTCCCAAGGAAAAGAGTAGATAACTCTTTACTACTATAGTTGCGTCTGTAAAGTGACTGGAAAGTCCAAACCAATCTTGTTGAAAATATAGAATAGTAAAACCGCCCACTGCTTTTAGAAGTTCCCAAAAAAGTGCAAATGGCTTACGGTCCATAAATTCAGTTAGCGCGTATACATAGATAAAAATGAAGGCCCCATAGTAATAGATGTAAGTGGTGTTCAACTCATTAATAGCTGCAATAGATCCAAACAGATAAGAAATAAAAAGCAGTAAAAAAACGAGCTGTGTCCATGCCCAACTGGTAAATAATAGCGATGTTCTCGTATCATATTTTTCAAATTGATAGACGTTTTCAATTTTTTGGACTGGATATTTTTCTTGAACATCTGCAGGTCTATATCCTGTTTTTTTAAACCAAAGCGTTAGTTTATCGCTCCAGTTGCGGGTACGCCAGCTATCGGTTATCAGTAGCCAAAGATGTTGAAAGTTGATACGGATTGGATTCCAGGTTCGTGCTGGACGCGTAATTCCATAAACGGGAGGAATCTCTTTTTTTTCTTCTGCAAAAGTTCCAAAAAGCTTATCCCAAATGATAAATATCTGGGAAAGATTTTTATCCATGTACTCTGGATTGATTGCATGGTGTACCCGGTGATGGGAGGGGGTTACAATAATTTTTTCTAACCAACCCATTTTATCAATGTGGCGGGTGTGATACCAAAATTGTGCAAACAAATGCAACGGAGCAATGGTACTAATGACTTGTTGAGGAATTCCAAGTATTGCTGCCGGTAATAAAAGAATAGTGAATAAATTGAAAAACGCTGAAATACTTTGGCGTAATGCACAGGCTAAATTGAATTCTTCACTACTATGGTGAATAACGTGGAGATTCCAAAACAGATTAATCTGGTGGCTCCATCGATGAATCCAGTAGCCATTGAAATCCAAAATTATAAAAGTGATCAGGTAAACAACCCAGGTGTTTTCAATAGAAGTAACAGCAAAATGCTTTAGTAAAAAAGGATAGATTGCAATTACGATGGTTAATTCTAAAACGCTTTTTGTTACATTGGTAACACCTGAGCTCAATGAAGAAATCATGTCCATTTGTCGAACGGTGTCAAAGCCCTTAAATCGACCATAAAGTTTCTCGAAAAGAACTAATGCCAAAAAAGCAGGCATCGCGATTAATAATATTTTTCCGTAGGTTTCCATGGTATAAATCTGTACGAATTTACTTTGATTAGTTGATATCTTTACTACCTAATCCTCTTTGCCATGAACGCTGTTTTTCATTGTATTGATGCGCATACTTGTGGTAATCCTGTTCGCTTAGTGCGGCAAGGCGGACCCCAATTAGAAGGCTTAACAATGAGTGAAAAGCGTCTTCATTTCATGCGAGAATTTGATTGGATTCGTAAGGGGTTAATGTTTGAGCCTAGAGGGCATGATATGATGAGTGGTAGTATTCTATATCCGCCGCATGATCCTCAAAATGATGTAGCCGTTCTTTTTATAGAAACAAGTGGCTGTCTGCCTATGTGTGGTCATGGAACTATAGGTACTATTACGATAGCAATAGAAGAGGGACTTATTAAGCCTCGAATTCCTGGTACATTACGAATGGAAGCACCTGCTGGCTTAATACAAATTAAATACGGTAGCACATACAAAGGGGATAAACTGAAGGTGGATTGGGTAGAGCTTACTAACGTCCCTTCTTTTTTACACACCAAAGAGCTTGAGGTGGATTGTCCTGGATTAGGCTTGTTGACCGTTGACATTTCGTATGGCGGTAATTTTTATGCAATTGTCGATCCACAAAAAAACTTTAAAGGGCTTGAATATTACAAGGCTGAGCAACTGGTTGCTTATTCAAGAGTTTTACGTCAACAGATTAATGAATTAGTGGAGGTGGCACATCCCCTTGATGCCACAATTAAGGGATGTAGTCATATTTTATGGACAGGTAGTGTAATCAACCCTACTTCTACTGCGCGAAATGCTGTTTTTTATGGAGATAAAGCGATTGATCGATCACCTTGTGGTACGGGAACCAGTGCTCGTATGGCACAATGGGCCGCTACTGGAAAATTAAAGGTGGGGGATCGTTTTATACATGAGAGTATCATTGGAAGCACGTTTGAGGGTTGTGTAGAGGGTATAACTAAGGTTGGCGGCTATGATGCAATTATCCCCTCTATTAGAGGGTGGGCAAAAGTATATGGGTATAACACAATCACAATAGATGAAGCGGATGATCCTTATGCGTTTGGGTTTCAAGTAATTTAATTAAAGTATATGCATGTTGTAATAATTGGCGGAGGAATCATTGGACTAAGCAGTGCGTTTTATTTACGTAAAGCAGGGCATTCAATTACTGTGATTGACCAAGCAGACTTTTTGTCAAATTGCTCGCAGGGAAATGCAGGTTATATCTGTCCCAGCCACTTTATACCTCTTGCTACACCCGGAATAGTTAAACAGGGTTTAAAGTGGATGTTTGATTCTAAAAGTCCATTTTATGTACAGCCTACCTTAGATTGGAATTTGATACAGTGGGGGTGGCATTTTGTTCGTTCCTCTACCACTAATCGCGCAGCCGCTGCTGCAGTTCCATTGCGTGATATTTCATTGTTAAGTAAAAAAGAATATTCAAACTGGTCTCAATTACCAGGATTTGAGTTCTTGTACCAGCAAAAAGGNNAAGCAAGCACATGCATTAGGATTGACTGACACAAAGCTGTTAAGTAAAGAAGAATTAAATAGGGCAGAGCCGAATCTAACTATAGATGCGCAGGGCGCCCTTTACTTTGGATGTGATGCACATTGTTCTCCCAATCAGTTGACCGAAGCTTTGCTTTTACAACTTCGAGATGCTGGCGTACAGTTTATATCTAATACTGCTGTGAATGGATTTATAGTCAAGGGTAAAAGAGTAACTGGTGTAAAGTATGATCAGGGTATCTTGGACGCGGATGAAGTAGTGGTTGCAACTGGATCGTGGAGTAGAGGGGTGTTGTCCGAATTAGATATATCTATACCAATGATGCCTGGTAGGGGGTATTCAATAACTGTAAATGATTTCGTGCATGGGTTTAATTATCCTGCCATTTTGGTGGAAGGTCGTGTGGCAATCACTCCTTTTACCTCCACTTCAATTCGATTTGGAGGAACTATGGAAATCACTTCTCATCAAACCCCTCCTCGTCTTAATCGGGTGCAAGGAATTGTCAATGCCGTAAAAAGATACTATCCTGATCTTGCTCTATCTGTTCCTCCCGTAGAAAAAGTATGGTACGGATATCGGCCTTGCTCCGCTGACGGGCTTCCCTATATTGGTAGAGTGCCCTCTTACTCAAATTTGACGGTGGCAACAGGGCATTCCATGCTGGGGCTAAGTTTGGGAGCGGGTACTGGAAAATTGGTTGCGGAAATTATTGATCATTTACCCCTCTCTATGGATATAACCCCGTTTGCTGTAGATCGTTTCTAATCTTGTGCTTACTTTTACGCTCTACATGCCGATCCATTCCGAACATATTCCCTATGCAGCAACAAATGCTTTTTCAGGGTTAGTTAATGACTTTGTTGCTAATCCAGAGCGATTCGCTTCTTTGGGAACTAGACCCGTTAACTTACAAGGACTACAGCAATCTATTGAGGAGCGTTTAAAACTAAGCCCTAATCGTGATGTAATAGTTGCGCGGTTGCGAGAACAATATAAAACAGTGGAGACAAGTGCTGCGGTTCTGTCAAATATTGAAAGTTTAGCTTCCGAGAAAACATTTACCATTACAACTGCCCATCAGAATAACGTATTTACGGGCCCACTTTATTTTATTTACAAGATTTTACATGTCATTCAATTGGCTAAGTATTGCAAGAGTCAATTTCCGCAGTATCATTTTGTTCCTGTTTTTTATTTGGGGTCAGAGGATGCAGATCTGGAAGAGCTGAACCATATTCATCTAACTAATTCAACTTTTGTCTGGGAAACGCAGCAAACAGGTGCTGTAGGAAGGATGAAAGTTGATGCTTCCTTACTTGGTTTGTTGGATCGACTGCAAGGAGAGTTGGGGGTTCTCCCGAAAGGCGAAGAGTGGATTGCGCTATTGCGTTCATGTTATGTTGAGGGTTGCACGATAGCTGATGCTACCTTTCAATTAGTTGACAAACTGTTTTCAAAATATGGATTGGTCGTTTTAAATCCTGATCATAGTGAGTTAAAGCGTTTGTTTCTACCTATAATTCAGCGTGATTTAGAGCCAGGTGCTACTGCTAAATTGTTGCAGCCCTCTATTCAAACTTTACAAGAGTTGGGGTATGAGGCGCAGGCACATGTACGCCCCATCAATCTTTTTTACTTAGAGAATGATTCGAGAAAAAGGATTGATAAAGCGGGGAGTGACTGGAGCGTAGTGGGTTCATCTATTACATTTGATTCCATTGCAATAGAAAAAGAATACTTGAGCCATCCAGAGCGCTTTAGTCCAAATGTGATACTAAGAGGGCTTTATCAATGCACGTTATTACCTGACATTGCATTTGTGGGTGGGGGAAGTGAAATTGCATATTGGATGCAATTTGGGGCATTATTTAAGGAATTTGGAGTGCCATTTCCTCTATTGATTCTTCGTAATTCCTTTCAATTGATTGAGTCAGATATGGCTAAAAAAATTGCGGGACTACAGCTGGAAACGCATCAACTTTTTTTGTCTACACAGGAAATTAGTAATCAACTATTAACCGCTGAAGATGTGGCGCAATTTTCTTTGACTGAGGAGTTGCGGTTATTACATGAGTTATATGAGGGCTTACGTGAAAAAGCATCACAGGTTGATCCTACATTAACTGCGCATGTTGCTGCATTGGAAAAAAGAGCCACCAATCAGGCTTCAGAATTGGAAAAGAAAATGAAAAGAGCGGTTAGAAAAAAGTATGCTACTAAGGAGCAGCAATTACAAGTTATAAAAAATGGATTGTTCCCTAAAGGACAATTGCAGGAACGTTATTTAAACTGTGGTGAGTTTATTTCTCAGTATGGTTTTGAATGGCTTGACCAGGTGGCCCAAGCTTCCTTATCGCTGGAGCAGCAGTTTACAGTGTTGTATTTGCCCTAATCGAATTTATTTTCCCAGCCCTCTTTTTTTAGCTTTTCAACCTTTTGCATCACCTCTGATTCCATCGAATCTTTATACGCAGCTATTTTTTTTGAAATCTCTTCGTTGGTTGTCCCTAAAATGGAGGCCGCAAGGATACCCGCATTTTTTGATGCATTAAGCGCAACTGTTGCAACGGGTACTCCATTGGGCATTTGTAAAATAGAGAGTACGGAATCCCAGCCGTCTATCGAGTTAGNNGAAGATTTAATGGGTACGCCTATAACAGGTAGAGTGGTCACTGCAGCAATCATACCAGGTAGGTGAGCCGCTCCACCAGCCCCCGCGATGATAATTTTAAGGCCTCTTTCTTTAGCATTTTTGGCATATTCAATTAAACGGGTGGGCGTTCGATGCGCAGATACGACAGTTAGCTCATGGGGAATCTCAAATTGTTTAAGAATGTCTGCAGCACTTTGCATGACTGGAAGATCACTGTCGCTTCCCATGATGATGCCTATAACCGGATTCATTGATGCTATTTACAAGCAAAGAAATGACAAATTTTCGAGAGTGGTCTATTTAGAGCTAAAGCTCTCCTTTTAGCCGCAATAGTTCCGTTTCAGCTAGTTTAGTTTGAAAGCGAGCACGAATCAAACGGGTGTAGGCATCTTGCAAACTCTTTTGTGCCTCTTTTAGCTGTATTAGGGTTGTTGAATTGAGTCGGTAAACCTCCAAAACGATACGTACATTCTCTTTCGCAAGCTGAATATTCTCTTCCTCCAGTTGGTAGGATGATTTTGAAGATTGGTATTGATTGTACGCTTGAACAACTGCTAGGTTTAATTGATTGCGCTGATTTTCGTATACTAATTCTTGTCGCTTTAAGTCCAGTTTAGCCTGCGTTATATTTTTTCGCAGTATTAAATTATTGGAAAGGGGGATGGTAGCTGTTAATCCGTAATTAAACCCTTTGTTTCTATTAAATAGCGGTTGAAAGGGATTAACTACTGCTTTGTTATCTAATCTGGTGAAATTGTAGTTCGAATTGAAATTAATCTGCGGCCAACGTTCAGCTTTTTGTTCTTTCAAATTAAGTGCTGCAATGTCAATATTTTTTTTGGCAACTTGTAGGGAAAGGCTTTTAGTGGCTACATTCTCTTGTAAATCCGTTAAAGCAATTTCTTTTGTGAATGGAATGGAGTCCTCTACTTCAAATGTAGTGCCGGGAGACTGATTCATTAAATTATTGAGCTCATTTTTCAACTCAATCAATACGTTCTGTTGTTCCAGCTGTGCAGCCTTTTGTGCATTTAAATCTACTTTGCTTTGCAAAAGGTCAGGTTTAGTTCCGGTTCCAATCTCAAGTTTGGTTGCCGCTAATTTGACTCGTTCTTGATTAATCTCTATTTGCTCTTCAAGTGCTTTTAATTGTTGACGTTGTTGCACAATTGCGTAGTAGCTATTACTCACTTGCGCAATTGTATTGATCACCTGGTTGCGCAAATTCAAGTCGCCTAATTCTTGATAGGCTTGGGCTTTTTCGCGCATCGTGTAAACGCGCAATCCCCCAAAAAGAGTCCAGTTAAGAGCCACCGCAGCAGAGATGTTTTCTGATTGGATGCCTTTTCTTTCCCGTATGGCACCATCACTGAATTTTTGATACTGGTCATTATTGTTCAGTGTCAGTCCCGTGTTGGCGTTAAATCTTGGTAAAAAACCAGCATTCTTGAATTCATTTTCAATTGCTAATGCAGCAGAATCATTTTTGGCAATGCGAAGTCCATAGTTATTAGCTAGTACTCGTTCAATGGCTTCTTGCAAAGTCAATAAGGGTAGGTTTTCTTTTGCTAATCCCGATTTGGCTGGCTGTGCCTTTGCTAAAGAGACAGATAGAATGAAGAGGAGGGGAACTAGTCTTTTCATGCAGGGTAATTAACAGAACCAATTATGTTATCTATTTCACTTTTTTTCTTAGGCCTTGATAAATAGGCGTACATAGCAGGGATGACAAACAAAGTCAGAATTAAAGAAAAGGTGACTCCACCTACAATTACTACGCCTAGTGGAATACGACTGGTTGCTGCAGCTCCTAGTGATAATGCAAGAGGTAGTGCTCCTAAAGCCATGGCTAAGCTTGTCATCAATATCGGGCGAAGTCGTTGTCCAGATGCATAAATCACCGCNNTCAACACGACTCATTCCCTTTAGCTGATTTTGGTTGGCAAATTCAACAATTAAAATCCCATTTTTTGTTACCAATCCAATTAGCATGATCATCCCAATTTGTGAGAATATATTTAACGTGTGATCAAATAGCCAAAGGGATAGTACGGCGCCAGCTATAGCTAACGGTACCGTGAACATGA
>DDPN01000154.1 GCA_002342205.1 Chitinophagaceae bacterium UBA2467
GATCAATTGGCAGCACAAGTGTCTATCCTATATGGCGGGAGTGTAAAAGCTTCCAATGCATCGGAGCTATTCTCCTGCTTAGATGTGGATGGCGGCTTAGTAGGAGGTGCCTCTTTACTAGCAACTGAATTTTCTCAGATAATTGCAGCGCTACCTTAATCCTACTTGATTACTTCGGAAATGGTAGTTCCTATATTTCCACTTGGCATCTGGATCTTAAGTAAAGATGACAGTGTGGGGGCAATGTCCGACATGGTAGTTTCCCGATAGGTTTTCCCTTTCTTGATACCCCATCCGTACCAGAGCAATGGAATGTGTGTATCATACGGATTCCAGAGCCCATGCGTGGTTCCTGTGGTACTGCTTGCATCAATAAATCCTGGTTTGAAAATTAATTGCACATCACCACTGCGACGAGGATGATAGCCCAGGTTGATTGCTTTTCTGACTGTTGCAGGTAATGGAATTATATTAAGCTCATTTAATGCGAACACACGATCAATGCCTGGTTCTGTAGCCAATTCTTTTTTTAACCAGTTGATAATGTCAGTAGATGGGATTCCTGCTGAGTCTAGTTTGGCATGATCTAACGAATACTGATAATTGTCGTCGCTCAGAATTATTTTTTTGATGTTATAGATGCGCTGAAGACTTGCATTGAGGCGATCCATTAATTTTCCAGTATAAACTCTTCCACCTGGAAGTTTATTTTCTTGCATAAACTCTGGAATATGTGCAGCTCCGTGGTCAGCGGTTAGAAATAGTACATATTGATTTTTCCCTACAACTTGGTCTAGGTAATCAAGAAATGCTCCCAATGAAAGGTCAAAACGCAACATCGCGTCTTCGGCCTCTATGGAATTGGGGCCAAAGCTATGTCCAATATAGTCAGGAGAGGAAAAGCTCACCGCTAAAAAATCAGTGGTTCCACGCTTTCCTAGTTGCTCACCTTGTAAAGCGCTTTTAGCAAATTCAAAAGTCAATTCATTTCCAAAGTAAGTGGTGTTGATTTTGCTATAATCTTTGCCTATGTATTTTTTTAAATCATAAGGAAAGTTATTGCCGAATGGTTTTGCTTCGTAGGGTTTATTATCAGTGGTACTTTGCAAATAGGTGCTGCTATCGTACAGTAAATTCCATCCCTTTTCATAATAGGAGTCTGTGAGATTTCTGTTGTTAAAGTCTATTGCCCAAGTGGGAAGTGTTTGCATGTAGTACGTAGAGCTTATCCATTTTCCAACCGAGTTGTCGTACCAATAAGCTGCATTTGCGCTATGCCCTGCAGGCAGAATAGCGCCGCGATCTTTAATGGCTATTCCCACTACTTTACTTTTAAAGTTTGTTGCTAAGCGTAGTTCGTCTGTCACGGTTGTAACGAGCAAGTTTTTTGGACTCATTTTGCCCTGCGCTGAAGAACTTCCTACTGTAGATACATTTTTATCTTCTGTACAGTACATGGTTCTGTTATTATCTCTGTCCCACCATGCATTGCCCGTGATTCCTGTAATGGAGGGTGCGCTGCCCGTGTATACTACACTATGTCCACAAGCAGTAACGGACGGGGTGTAGGGGATGAGAGTATTTTCGCAAGAGTTACCTTCTTTTAAAAGACGTTTAAATCCTCCTTTATCTGCATAGCGATCAAAATAGCGATAGAGGTAATCCCAGCGCATTTGATCTAGAACCATTCCTACTACCAGCTTAGGTCTTTCAACTGTCGATTGAGCTAACAGTGGGTTTGAAAATTGAAGTAGGATAATAAAGGCAAAAAACAGACGTTTCATAATACTCTATTTCAGTTGTAAAGGTAAGTGATGTTGATTAGCGAATGGGAGTGCAATGTTCCGAGAGAATCCGTACTTGTCCATTTAACTTTACAATAGTAACACTGCATCGCTGACGGTCATCAAAAGTTTCGCCATGATACGCTCCTTTGCCTTTCCAAATTGTATTGACTACTGCGGCATGTCCTTCCAATTGGATGGTTAGATTGTCTCTTTCCATCGTTTGTAAGGAATATTCGTTAGATCCGGCAGTAGCCACTATTGAGGCTCTATTAAAGGTTTTACCAGATTGTGTAAAGTATAAATAGTGTGGAGAAAGAACGGAGTCTACTAGTGCTGCATTTTTTTCTTTCCAGCCCTGGTCAAACTTATCCATTACGGCAATCACCTCTTTTTCGGTGAGTAGATCCTCGGCATTGTTGTTTTTACACGCGCCTAGAACTAGTAAAATCAGGAGTGTCCATAGCCTTACTACATTATTCATCGGCTGAGTAGTAATTCGTATAATTCTTTGGTCCATGCGGTTTGATGTATTTGAACGCGGCACCCTCCATTGATTTCGAGTACCTCTATTAATCGTTGTTTGCTAAAGTTACTGACAACTTGGTTTTCATTGATACGAATCCAACCATAGGAGCTGTCTTTGAGTAATTTTTCAACGATTTTATTGCAGTCGTTTAGGGTGGGAGCTTCATATATTTCTCGAATGCAGATGTCGCTTTTGTCAAAAACAAGTTCAGGTTTTTGTAGATCAATTTTTAGGCGCTTGATCTCACTCTTTTTTTTACCAATAAAAAACTGCGCACTTGCAGTGGTGCCTTGGGTAATAAAGAAAAAAAGGAGGATCGTGTAAAGCAATTTCATGCTACTAACTTACTTTCTTTTTATGAGCCAATTTTCAAATTCTTTACAAGAAAAACTACTTAAGTTTTGACCGGCACTCAACTTGGTTTTTTGTGCTACCAGAATCCCGTATCGGATATCATTAAACCCCTCCAATTGGTGGGCATCGGGATTAATAGAAAGTAAAACACCTTTCTCAAGGGCGTGGTCGACCCAGGTCCAATCTAAGTCAAGTCTTCTTGGGTGCGCATTGATCTCGATGGCTACCTTGTTTGTCGCACACGCATCAATAATTTTTTCATGATCAATTGGGTAACCGGCTCTGCTTAGCAGTAGTCTTCCGGTTGGATGCCCCAGGATGGTAGTAAAGGGGTTTTCTATGGCACGAATAAGCCGCTCAGTGGCTTTTTCTTTCAGCATTCTGAGATTGCTATGAATCGAGGCAATGACTAGATCAAAAGATGATAAAACAGTCTCTTCATAGTCCAAAGAGCCGTCAGATAAGATATCCGATTCTATCGATTTGAAAATTCTAAAAGGTGCGTATCGCTTATTTAGTAGATCAATTTGTTGATGTTGTGCTGCTACCCGTTCTGCGGATAAACCATTTGCATAGAATGCACTGGCTGAGTGATCAGAAATTACCATGTACTCCCAGTTTCTTTTCATACACTCTTGTACCATTTCTTCCAGCTCATTGCTTCCGTCACTCCAGGTGCTATGACAATGTATGAGACCTCTTATTTGATTTTCTTGCAACACTGTTTGAGTAGAGGAGGTGCTATCAAAAAGTTGCGTGCCTTTTTCTCGCTTTGCAGGGTGAACAAACGGGATTCCCTTTTCAGAAAAAAGAATACCATCAGGCGCATCATGGACAGCTGTTTTTACCCCCTTTTTCAACGCAATGTTGTCAAATGCAATCTTGAAATCTTCGGAACAGGATGTATTGAATAAGGTAGTGGGTAAGTCATTTGTAAAGTATAGACGCAGCCGAAGTCCATTTTTTAGTTGGTATAGTAATGAACCTTCTTCCTCTTCTAGTAATAGGGGCGGTTGGGCTGTTTCAAATTTTGTTTTACTATTCTCCTTTTCAGCAAGTACAACATAGGCCAACTCTTCTATGGTTGGCAGCTGTCTTCTGAATGATCCAGTAACGGCGATATTCTCCTTTCCAAATAACTGGGCAAGGTAATTGTCAATGAGTGGAAAAATAGCTTCGATTTCTGCAAATAGAAAGTGTCCTTGGTGTTGCAAAATGAACTGAATAGACTGAGCTACTGCTTCCTGTGTTTTTTCGCCAAAGCCTTTGTAATGTAAAAGTCTATTTTCTTGGCAGGCGTAAAGAAGTTCACCCATACTTTCAATGCCCATTTCTTTCCAGATGGTATGGATCTTTTTTGGACCAATCCCTTTTATTTGTAACATTTCAATTACACCTGGAGGCGTATTTTTTAGCAATTCTTCTAATAAATCAATAGTTCCTGTTTCTTGCAATTGCGAAAGGGCATTGGTTACACTAGCGCCAATACCTCTGATTGATCTCCATTTATCAACCGGAGTATTAAATAGGGGGTAGGGAAGTTTGTCAATTGTAAAAGAAGCTGCGGCAAAGGCTTTGGCTTTAAAAGGATCTGCGCCATGTATATCTAAGAGCTTCGAGAGCAATTCCAACTTTTCCGCTATTCCAATATTGTCCATGTGTGCAAAGTAAGTGGGTTGGTCTAAAACGAGAAAGTCCCCCGGTTTCGGAGGACTTTCTATAAGTTAGAAGAGAATTACTTCTTCTTCTTAGCAGCTTTTTTCTTAGCAGCTTTTTTCTTAGTAGCCATTGTTTAGAATTTAATGGTGTTAGAAAAATGGGTTAACGATAGTAAAAATAACAATTAATTTTTACTAACCAAATATTTTTTAAGAAATTTTAAACAGCCCAAAAAGGCGTCATTAGGCTTCAGCTGGAGCAACAGAAACAATTGTTCTGTTATTTCTTCCTTTTTTGAATTCAACTAAGCCATCTGTTAATGCGAAAAGAGTAAAGTCTTTTCCAACGCCAACATTTTTACCAGGATGATAAACTGTTCCGCGTTGACGTACGATAACGTTTCCAGATATAGCAGGTTGTCCACCAAATATTTTTACACCAAGACGTTTGCTTTGTGAGTCGCGGTTGTTCTTAACACTACCTTCTCCTTTCTTATGTGCCATGGTTGTATTGTTTTAATTAGTTCAAATTATAATTAAGCGATGCTTACTACTTTAATTTTAGTGTAAGCAGTACGATGTCCTTTCTTTTTGTGAAAGCCTTTTCTTCTTTTTTGTTTGTAAGCAATAACCGTATCTCCTTTAACTTGATCAACGATTTCTGCTTGTACTTTTGATCCGGAAGTGGCGCCAACAGCCAATTTGCCGTTTGCATCGACCAATAATACTTCAAGGTCTAACTTGTCACCGGCGTTACCTTCAACGCGGGGTACATATAAGGTTTGATCCTTTTCCACTTTAAATTGCTGTCCGGCTACTTTAACGATAGCTACCATACTATAAAAATTAGGACGGCAAAGGTAGGGAATAAGACTGAACCCACCAACGGAAAATCTCATTCATTTTTAGGGCTTTTCACAGCTAAAAGGTTCCCCCTTTTCCTATGTTTGCCTGTCTTAAATTTGCCAAATTCGCCTAAGTCTCCCAATTATCCATGAAAATAAAGTCATTCTTTGCCAAGCCATTTGCTGCTTATATCCACCGGACTATCCAAAAAGAGAAGCGAACGGCTTTGTCGGACCAGGAGCAAATTTTTCAGCAATTAGTTAAAATTGGCAGTAAAACGGCCTATGGACGTCAGATTAATCTAATTGAAGGCGCTGACTATCAGTCTTTTAAGAATCTGGTGCCGATTCAAGACTACGAAGGACTACGACCCTGGATAGAAAAGATTAAGCAAGGTGCTCAAAATGTGCTTTGGAAAGGGCAGCCGCTCTATTTTGCTAAAACTTCTGGAACAACCAGTGGGGTAAAATACATTCCCATTACAAAGGACTCCATCCCCAACCATATCAACACGGCCAGAAATGCCTTGCTGTGTTATATGGCAGAAAGTGGAAATACTCAATTTGCAGATGGGAAATTGATTTTTTTATCGGGCTCTCCGCAATTGGAACGGGTGGGGGGTATTCCAACGGGCCGACTCAGCGGTATTGTCAATCACCATGTGCCCAGTTATTTGCGTTCAAACCAGTTGCCATCTTTTGAAACAAATTGTATTGAAGACTGGGAACCCAAGCTTAAAAAGATAGTTGAGGAGACATGGCAACAAAACATGACCCTTATAAGCGGTATACCACCCTGGATGCAGATGTATTTTGATGCATTGATAGAAAAAAGTGGCAAAAAAGTGGGAGAACTATTTCCCAACTTTAGTGTGATGGTACAGGGCGGTGTAAATTTCGAACCTTACAAATCTAAATTACTAGAGAGTATTGGTCGTCCTGTTGATACAATCGAATTGTTTCCTGCTAGTGAAGGGTTTTTTGCTTTTCAAGATACTTTGGACCAACAAGGATTATTGCTGAATACCAACAGTGGGATTTTCTTTGAATTTATTCCCTTGCAGGAAATAGGGAAAGAGGGCGCCCAACGCGTTTCGCTTTCCGAAGTGAAAGTGGGTCAGAACTATTCTTTGGTTATTAATAGTAACGCAGGACTTTGGGGCTATGAAATTGGCGATGTGGTACGATTTGTCTCCATTGATCCTTATAGAATCATTGTAGTTGGCCGAACCAAACATTTTATATCTGCATTTGGAGAGCATGTAATTGGGGAGGAAGTAGAGTATAGCCTGAATAAAGCCTTGGAGGAGTTTTCAGTAAGTATTCGGGAATTTACAGTGGCACCCTACGTTAGCCAAGATCAAGATAAGTCCTGCC
>DDPN01000147.1:0-1131 GCA_002342205.1 Chitinophagaceae bacterium UBA2467
AACTCCTTTGTTTTTAAATAATTTTTGCTCGCCCGCAAATGAATATTCTGGATCATTTAATAAACTAACTGACTCAACTGAAGCGGACCCCCCCCGACGATTAATCATGTAACAATTAATTTGTAACGAATCGCCAGCTACTGCATAGGGTTGTGAACTTGTTGCTTCTAAATAAATTCCATTGACTTTAAGAAGCAGTTGCATTACCTCTTTAGCTTTCTGACTTCCCCAACCATCGGCATTAACTTCTAACAATGCATTATAGAGCTTAAGCAAGCCACTCGTTGAATATTCAGGATGTTGCCAATTATATCCATTCACTAAACTGTCAACCAACTTTTCTATTCTTAATTGATGATATCGATCAGACCAAGATGTTGGGATATCTTCTAAAAGATCCTTTTTTACAGGCGCGCCCTTTAGTTGTTTAAAATACTCCAATGATTCGCCCCTTGATAAGGGTACTCCAAATCCCTGACTTTTGTGTTGACTTCTGCTTTGCGCAGCAATCTCACCATAACTTTTTCCCAAAAAGCTATTATATCCTCCCACGTCCAATTTCAATTGGTCCTCACGTATGGTGGAGTTTCCTCCAAAGTTGAAAGTGTTCCAAAATAACCTTTTCACTTTCCAAGCTCCGCCTGTTAATGCTAATTGCTCAGGAAATTTAGAAGGATCTGCAGCTGCTTCCACTGCTTCTTCTGCTAAAATCGCAGATGCAGTATGATGACCATGCCCGCCTTCACCCGTTGTTGGAAATCGAGTAATCACCACATCAGGTTTAAATTTCCTGATCACCAATACAACATCTTGTAAAATTTTATCGCGATCCCATATCGCAAACGTTTCTACAGGTGTTTTGGAGTAACCAAAATCAAAAGCCCGGGTAAAAAACTGCTCACCTCCATCTATTCGCCGTGCTGCCAATAATTCTTGGGTTCTGATTAATCCTAACTCCACCCCCTGCTCTTGTCCAATTAAATTTTGTCCCCCATCTCCCCGTGTTAGAGAAAGATAGCCCGTACGAAGTAGTCGCTCATTAGCGAGGTATGTAATTAACCGTGTGTTTTCATCATCGGGATGCGCGGCGATATATAGAACAGATCCAACGACACCTAACTTTTTAATATC
>DDPN01000147.1:1213-9229 GCA_002342205.1 Chitinophagaceae bacterium UBA2467
GTAAAGAAAAAGCAAGGAGTCTTCTCATAAGATATATGAATTATCAATTACTTTAAAAAAACAATGCATTACACAAAAACAATTTTCCATTTTCCCAGAAGTTTCTAAAAAGTATATTGTCAGCAAAAAAACTAACAGAGCCTCCTCCTACTGGAATCTGTCCAATTAATACACCATCCTTCAACTTAGGATCCAATTGACTGCCTACAAATCCTGCAAGAGCGACATCCTTTTTCAAAACACCCACATTCCATCCGGTATCCTTTTTCAAAAACTCAAATAAAGTAGGATCCGTCTTAAGTGTATAATAGGCCGCCGGATAACCAAAAGCAATTGGATGGGAAACGTCAAGCATTACTTTCCAAATGGACCCGGTAGTTAACGAACCTATTTCCTCTCGTTCTCTGTCTTTAAAAAGACGCAAGGATGCATACGCATCTTTATCAGAGTCTGCATCAGTTTTACGACTAATCAAACCAATATCTAATTTGGTAAGTTGCTTAGAGGATTCGCCAATCGCAATTAGCTTGCCGCCATTCTGAAGCCAGGCTCTAAGTCCTTCCACATTTTCCTTTGCATCAAGAAAACGAAAGCGACCCTCTGGCAGAATCAATACATCAAATGAGGCCAAATCCGCAGTAGAAAAAGAAGAATTATTCAGCAGCGTAATAGGATAAGACAACTGACGATCAAAAAAATTCCAAATCTCACCTACGCTAAGACTACTCGAACCCTCTCCAGTCAGCAGAGCCACCCGAGGAGTGCGAATAGAAACAACCTTATCGCTACCAAAATCTGCTCCTTTATCTACTAAACCGGTTTTCAGCGACACCAGATTCACTTGGTCTTGCAATGCCCACTCTCTGATTGTATCAAAGAGTCGTTCTCCAAATTTTTCATTGGATGTTTTTAGAACAAGGATTGTTCCCGGATCAAACGACTTTCCATTCACTGCAAATGATTCTACTGCATAACGAAGTTTATACCCTGCCTGTAACAAGCGCGATGCAAACACAGCAGACTTCAAACTATTCCAAGGCAAGGCATATCCATATTGTGTGTTTTCTATTGTTAAAGGTGATCTTTTATAAGGCTCTGCCGCTATGATTCTATCCTTGCTAGCAAAAGCCTGAAGTCCATAGGCATAGGGCAAGGACCAAGCCGTAATATCATAGGTAGCAGAATCACTCAAGCTTGTACGCGGTTCAAATAATACCTGCAACAAAGCAGAATTTGGTTGGTACCCGGTTACAACCACATCCTCTTTTGAAAGGGAAAATGATTCTTCTTTGCCTGTATAAAAATTAATACCCTTTGCAGATCCGCTAGCGCCCACTGCATACTGAATACCATGGGCATCCAATAAAGAAAGTAATTGATTGAGATGCTCTTGCTTTTTTGACTCTGCTTTTATTACAAACGATTTATACGTGCCTATTCCTTTTGAAATAGCGTTTTCAAAAAACTGACTGAACTCGCTTACTAATTTTTTTTGACGAAGTGAACTCAATTCTATTGTACTGAGCGAAGTGGTCAAATGATGTGCAACCCTTGCTCTCAAAGTAAGCGTATCTCCATCCTCATTCATTATGCCAAGTCCAGCGCGTATACCGCCCTGTTCGTAGGTCATACCTATAGAACCATTATAGATTGGGTAGGTGTCCCCATAAGAAGGATACAGTAAATCAAATCTTTCTTTAGTGAAGTAAAGCCATCCATTTTGATCAAAATAACGAGCGTGATTTTTTCCAATTTCTTGCTGAAACTCGCGTTGCCAGTTGGTAATGATTTCATGATAGGGTTCCGCAGCAGGAGCAAAATAATAGGGCTCATTGTACCCTTGTTCATGAAAATCGACATGAACCTGTGGCATCCAACTCCGGTAAGCCTTTATACGCTGTTGACTTTCTACCTGTGTTAACCAAGCCCAATCGCGGTTGAGGTCAAAATAGTAATGATTAGAGCGCCCACCTGGCCAAGGCTCTTGGTGTTCACGAGCATTTGGCAGTGGATTAAATTGTTTACCTACCACCGATTGATACCAGTTTACATAACGATCTCTCCCATCCGGATTTAAACAAGGATCAATTAAGACAACTGTATTTTTAAGCCACTCTGCGCAGGAGGATTGATCTTTGACTAATTCATAAATGGTTTGCATAGCAGCCTCCGTAGAGGAAGCCTCATTTCCATGTACATTATAACTTAACCATACAATTGCAGGTTGCTGTTCAACTTTATTTACTGGAGTTGTGGTTGACTTATAAACCAATTTTAAATTAGCGGTGCGAATCTCCTCAATACGATTTCGATTTTCGGGTGATGTTACGATAGCAAGTAAAAGTGGACGCCCCTCATTGGTTCGACCATATTGCTGTAGCTGCACACGGTCGTTTGCGACTGTAGCCACATATTCAAAATAACGTTGCACCAAATGATGGGGAGTATGTTTAGTCCCTATTGGATACCCGAGAAATTGCTCGGGCGACTTTACTTGTGCAAACAAAGAGGAGCAGAAAAATAGCACCCCCGCAAAAACAGAAAAAGCAGCTTTCATTCGCTAAAAATTAGACTGGAAAGTTAAGGTTTGTTTTGGTTTCCGTAGTTTAGCTTTCACAAGAGATATTTATGAAAAAAACAGGTTCACTTGTACTGCTTTTACTCGTATTACAGCATTCATTTGGTCAGTTTTTACAGGAGAATGGAATTGACCCCTACCACTACACCAGTCAAAAAAAATTAATTGCAAACAAGGGAGCGGTTGCTTCTGCTCATCCATTGGCAAGTATGGTTGGAACTGCAATCCTAAAAAAAGGTGGTAACGCTTTTGATGCTGCGATTGCGACACAATTAGCACTTGCCGTTGTGTATCCCACTGCTGGAAATTTGGGGGGTGGCGGTTTTTTAGTGGGACAGTTAAAATCTGGCAAACAAGTGGCCATAGACTACCGCGAAAAAGCGCCAGCTGCTGCACATCGCGACTTATACATTGATGAAAATGGAAAAGCAAATACTGATAAAAGTCAATTGGGCCATTTAGCTGCAGGGGTACCAGGAACTGTTGCAGGACTTTTTGCAACACACCAGTTCGCCACTTTTTCCTTTGCAGATTTGATAACTCCAGCCATTGAATTAGCAGAGCGTGGATTTTGTATTTCTGCCGGCGAGGCTCGTGGGCTCAATGCGATACAAACGGACTTAAAAAAATATAACACGCATACGCCTGCGTTTGTAAAAAGTGAAGGCTGGAAAGAAGGAGATACTTTACGTCAACCTCAATTAGCCGCTACACTAAAAAGAATTAAGGAAAAAGGGAAAGCGGGTTTTTATGAAGGCGAAACCGCTCAACTCATCGTGGAAGAAATGAAAAGAGGAAATGGAATCATCAGTTTAGAAGATCTAAAAAAATATGAAGCTGCTTTTAGGACTCCGCACCGATTTAGCTATAAAGAGTACGTAATTGTTAGCATGCCAATGCCAAGTAGCGGAGGTTTATTATTGAACCAGATGATGAAAATGGTTGAAAATAGAAATCTTGGCAAAATGGGATTTCAAACAGCCGAGTCCGTGCAATTGATGACAGAAGTAATGCGCAGAGCCTATGCAGATCGTGCAGCCTACATGGGAGATGCTGATTATTATCCGGTTCCTGTACGCGAGATAACAGAGGCTGCCTACTTGAAAAAAAGGATGGAAGACTACGACCCTACCAAAGCATCGGATAGCAAAATTGTTAAACCAGGTGTACCCCTTAAAAAAGAAAGTGAAGAAACTACACACCTTAGTGTGATGGACAGTGAGGGCAATGCAGTAGCTGTTACCACGACATTGAATAACTCGTATGGTAGCCGAACTGTTATTGGTGGTGCGGGCTTTTTTATCAATGACGAAATGGATGATTTTAGTGTGCAACCGGGTGTACCCAATATGTATGGAGCCATTGGTGGAGAAGCCAATTCAATACAACCCGGAAAGAGAATGTTGAGTTCTATGACTCCAACACTGGTTTTAAAAAATGGGAAACCCTACATCGTTGTAGGAACGCCTGGCGGTACTACTATTCCTAACCAGGTGTTTCAAACACTTATGAATCTACTGGAGTTTGGTCTTTCTGCAGAGGACGCCGTGAATAAGCCAAAGTTTCATCATCAATGGCTACCCGATGAATTAGTAACGGAAAAAGGATTCCCGGAAGCTGTAAAAATGAGTTTACAGAATATGGGATATCGATTTGCCAAGGAAAGAAGCGGAATTGGAAGAACCGAACTGATACGAGTTCTTCCAGATGGTAAACTCGAAGTAATAGCTGATGGTAGAGGAGACGACAGTGCAGCTGGTTTCTAACCCTTGTTACTTCAGCTTAAAAGATTCCAGGAATTTAGTATTGAAGTCGCCACTGCGAAAACGCTCATCCTGCATCAATTGAAGATGGAAAGGAATGGTTGTTTTAACACCCTCAATTACATACTCACTAAGTGCACGATACATGGTTTGAATTGCTTCCTGGCGTGTCTGAGCAACAGTAATTAATTTTCCGATCATCGAATCATAGTACGGAGGAATCACATAGCCAGCATACACATGGCTATCTACACGCACCCCGTGTCCACCTGGCTGATGACAAACTGTTATTTTTCCAGGAGAAGGTCTGAAATCATTATAGGGGTCTTCTGCATTGATGCGACACTCAATCGAATGCATCTGCGGAAAATAATCCTTACCAGATATGCGATGACCCGCTGCGATTAAAATCTGTTCTTTAATGAGATCGTAATTAATTACTTCTTCCGTTACGCAATGCTCCACTTGAATACGAGTGTTCATTTCCATGAAATAGAAATTGCGGTGTTTGTCCACCAAGAACTCAATGGTTCCCACACTCTCGTAATTAATGGCAGCCGCGGCTTTTTTTGCAGCTTCTCCCATTTTGTAACGAAGTTCATCTGTCATGAAAGGAGAAGGAGATTCTTCTACCAGTTTTTGATGCCTGCGTTGAATAGAACAGTCACGTTCACTTAAGTGACAAACGTTTCCGTACTGATCTCCGGCAATNNGCAGCCAATGCTTCTGCTTTGGCCGTATCATATGCTTTTTCTAATTCTGACTCTTCCCAAACGATACGCATTCCCTTTCCTCCCCCACCTGCAGTAGCCTTAAGAATCACAGGGTATCCCATTTCTTTTGCTAAACCTTTTGCCTCATCCACACTTTGTAAAAGACCTTCACCCCCAGGAACCACAGGCACACCGGCTTTGATCATCGTTTCTTTTGCCGTGATTTTATCTCCCATGGCATTGATCATTTCAGGAGTGGGCCCAATGAATTTAATGCCATGTTCATTACAAATACGGGCAAACTTTGAATTCTCTGCTAAGAAACCATACCCGGGATGAACCGCATCTGCATTCGTAATTTCCACAGCTGCCATGATATTGGCAATATTCAGATACGAATCACTACTCTGTGGACGTCCAATACAAACTGCCTCATCAGCAAATTTCACGTGAAGACTATCTCTATCTGCAGTGGAATAAACAGCAACTGTTTTGATTCCCATCTCGCGAGCCGTACGTATAACACGCAACGCAATCTCGCCTCGGTTGGCGATCAGGATTTTTTTAAACATAGCAGCAAAGTGCTTTTAAAATGATCAGGCAGGTTCTACCAAAAAGAGTGGTTGGTCGTATTCAACCGGAGAGGCATCGTCAACTAGAACTTTAACGACGCGACCTTTCACTTCACTTTCGATCTCATTGAAAAGCTTCATGGCTTCAATGATACAAACAACAGACCCTGTATTAATTTCTGTTCCCACTTCCACAAAATTGGGCTTATCGGGAGCAGATTTTCTGTAAAAAGTACCAATCATGGGACTTTTGATTGTAATAAGATTATCAGCTACTGGGGCGGCTTTTGGCTTTTCAACGGAGGCAGCCGGAGCAGGGGCTGCTGCAGCGGGTGCAGGAGCGAGAGCAGCTTGCACTTGTACAGGTGCGCTACTTACCACTTGCGTTACCTTATCCTCTTTTTGTTTTACAGTGACTTTGAAATCTTTTTGTTCAATGGTCACTTCTCCAATGTTGGATTTGTTGACCATCTTGATCAACTCCTGAATCTGTTTAAAATCCATGTTTTTCAAGTTTAGCCTTTTTTGGTTACCCCGAGTGGGGCCGCTAAGGTAAGAACTCCCCTGTCAGATTACCCGATTTTTTATGCATTTTTTATCGATTTTGGCCAAAAAAGGGGATAAAATGCATAAAAAAAGCCCGATTTTATTAAAAATCGGGCCAATTCTAAGCTATTGCAAAATTTACTCTTTTACTCGTTCAACGTAATCTCCTGTTTTGGTATTTACACGAATGAGCTCCCCTTCATTTACAAATAAGGGAACATTCACCTTTGCACCTGTTTCAACGGTTGCAGGCTTTAATGTACGTGTAGCTGTATCACCCTTTAGTCCTGGCTCGGTATAGGTAACTAGTAGTACAATTTTATCGGGCAACTCCACAGACATGGGGGCTTCAGTTTCAGTATTGAAAAGCACACTTACTTCCTGGCCTTCTTTTAAAAACTGAGGGGCGTCCACCAATGACTCCTGCACAGCCACTTGCTCAAAAGTTTCATTGTCCATAAAGTTATAGCCCGTGTCGTCCTTGTATAAGTACTGGTAGGCTTTTCTTTCAACACGAACCGGGAAAATGTTATCCCCAGAGTTCCATGTTTTTTCGATGGTACGGTTATTATCAATCCCTTTCAACTTAGCCCAAACCTTAGCAGCAGCACGTGCTGTCTTGTTTTCGCCAAACTCTACTACGGAATATAGACTTCCATCCAATTTGATGATGAGTCCGCGGCTGATATCTGATGTTGTTGCCATGACATTTTTTTTGAGGCGGCGAAGATACAACCCCTACCTCTGACCACAAAACGACTAACTTTGCGCAAAATTTTTCACTATGAAAGTAACCGTAGTAGGAGCAGGTGCAGTTGGCGCCACCTGCGCTGATAATATCGCCAGAAAAGAACTTTGCCAGGAGCTAGTTTTACTAGACATCAAAGAAGGAATTGCCGAAGGGAAAGCGCAGGATATGATGCAAACGGCAACATTACTTGGTTTTGATACCCGGATCACGGGCAGCACGAATGATTATAGCAAAACGGCTAATAGCGATGTGGTTGTTATCACCTCTGGTCTACCTCGTAAACCAGGTATGACACGTGAAGAATTGATTGGTGTTAACGCTGGGATCGTTAAAGGTGTTTGTGAAAATATTTTAAAGTATTCACCCAACGCAATCATCATTGTGGTAAGCAACCCCATGGACACCATGACATATTTGGCGTTGCAAGCAACTGGTCTTCCTAAAAACAGAATCATAGGAATGGGAGGCACACTGGATAGCAGTCGCTTCAAATATCAATTAAGTCAGCACCTGGCATGCAGCCCTGCAGACTTGAATGCGGTTGTAATAGGCGGACATGGAGATACAACAATGATCCCTCTAATTAGAATGGCTACATGGAATAGTGTTCCTGTAACTAACTTTTTATCTGCAGAGCAACAAGAGAAAATCGTAAAAGATACCATGGTGGGTGGAGCAACACTCACTGCATTGATTGGAACATCAGCTTGGTACGCTCCTGGTGCTGCAGCTGCTGCACTCGTTGAGTCAATTGTTCGCGATGAAAAGAAATTATTTACTTGCTGTGTTCATTTGAATGGAGAGTACGGACAGAACGATATTTGCTTAGGAGTTCCTGTTATCATTGGTAAAAATGGATGGGAAAAAATCATCGATTTCAAATTGAATGAATCCGAGCAAGCTGCATTCAATAAAAGTGCAGAGGCCGTGCGAAGTATGAATGAAGTACTAAAAACACTTTAAGATAAAAAGCCAAAAGGCCTCACAAAGTGGGGCCTTTTTTTTAGGCTTCAATTCGAAAACAAAAACGTTTCAATTTTCCCTGAAAATCAAAAGGAGTTGTAGCCGAAGTAATATCCTTACAGTTGTACTG
>DDPN01000010.1:0-3403 GCA_002342205.1 Chitinophagaceae bacterium UBA2467
GCAGAAGAAAATCTAAAAGCACAGGGCTATCCTCAAGGTGCTGCACTTAGTCAACAAGCGCTTGAACAAGCATGGAACCAAGAAGTGGGGCAACGTTTATTAAATAGTGAGCTTGATAAGCTTGGTATTGAAGTGGGTAAAAAGGAGTTGAGTGATTTATTATATGGACCCGCTGCTCCACAAGATTTGCAAACGCAGTTTCGCGATCCTAAAACAGGCCTTTATAATCCTGTTTTAGCAAAACAAAATATCGACCAAGCGCTAAAAAGCGGAACACCTGAACAAAAGGCCAGTATCTCAACATATATAGATGCGTTAGCTAATATGAGAATGGCGGACAAGTATCTTTCTTTGTTTTCCAACAGTATTAATTTTCCAAAATGGTTTATTGAAAAACAAAGCGCAGAAAATAGCCAGCTTGCTAATCTTTCTATTGTAAGAGAATTATATACGGCTATTCCCGACAGTGCTGTTAAGGTTAGTGATGATGAAATCAAAGCGTATATTAATGATCATAAAAGCCAATTTAAGCAGCAAGAGAGCAGGGCCATTCAGTATGTTGTTTTTAGCGCTTCTCCATCTTCAGCAGACAGCGCCGTGGTTTACCAAGAGCTTTTAACACAAAAAGAAAGATTTTCTACTACAGATAATCTCGAACAATATTTAGCTGGAGAGGGCGCTCCATTTTATAATGGGTATATAAATGGAAAAGCAATTCAACAACCTGCAAAAGATTCTTTATTCAGATTATCATCCGGCTCTGTGTACGGGCCTTACCTTGATGCCGATAAATATGTGTTAGCTAGAATGATTGGAACGGTAAAAATGCCGGACACCGTATCGGTTCGTCACATATTAATTAGTACACAGAACAGAGATTCCGCTACTGCTTATAAGCTTTGTGATAGTATTCAAAAGGCGATTGCGGGTGGATCAAACTTTGACTCGCTCACCGCTAAGTTTTCTGACGACCCAGGAAGTAAGAATAATGGAGGAAAGTATGAAAACGTTCCTTCTGGTCAAATGGTGGCTCCTTTTAATGATTTCATTTTCTTAAAACCTGCGGGCGCTAAGGGAATAGTAAAAACTGACTTCGGGTTTCACTATATAGAAATCTTATCTCAGAAGGGTACCGGAACGGGCTATAAAATTGCCTACCTACCCAAAGAAATTGTAGCAAGTCAAGAAACAGACAACCTTGCGCTCAATAAGGCAAACGAGTTTGCTGGTGACAGTAAAGACCTCAAGTCTTTTAATGACGCGTATGATAAAAAACTAAAAGCACAGGGAATTATTAAGAATACTGCAACAGATATTACTCCCGTTTCTTACGAGGTAAGAGGTGTAGGGTCTTCTAGAAGTTTTGTACGCGCAATCTATGAAGCGAGCAAGGGAGATGTGTTGAAGCCAGAGCGAGTAGATAATAATTATATCGTTGCTGTTGTAACAGAGGTTAACGAAGAGGGAACTGCATCTGTAGAGTCAGCAAGACTTTCTGTAGACCCAATTTTGCGCAACAAGAAAAAAGCAGCTCTGCTTGTTAAAAAAGTAGGAAACGTAACCACGCTTGAGGCCGCAGCAACAGCCCTGGGTGGTAAAACAATTGAAACCGCGGATAGTGTTAGGGCAAACGGATCTTTAAGTGGTTCGTTTGGTTATGAGCCAAGAGTTACAGGAGCTGCTTTCAATCCAGCTAATAAAGGAAAGGTTGTTCCGGCTGTGATTGAAGGACTAAGTGGAATTTTTGTTGTTCGCGTAAACAACGTTTCATCTACACCAGTAATGGATGGAGACGTAGCAACGCAGCGCAACAACCGATATCTCCAAGCAAAACAAGCGTACGCTAATCAGTATAGTCCCAATAATCCCATTTCAATCTTGCGAACCGCTGCCACCATCAAGGATAAGCGGCAGGTGAGATATTGATCGAAACAATATGGCTGAGTTTGTAAATAAGGTTGCCGAAAGCGGACTCATCACAATAGACCTGGAGCAGTGGTACCCAAAAGGAGACGTGGTTGTTCTTGACCTCAAGGAATACCTTTTTATGGGTATGATTGTTAAGGAAAAGGAATTTAGAGAGGCGCTCAAAAAAACGGATTGGGAAAAATACAGAGATAAAATAGTTGCTATTGTCTGTTCCGCAGATGCAATAATACCAAGCTGGGCCTATATGCTTCTTTCCTCTTACCTACAACCCGTATGTTTCGGGTTTGGTATCGGCTCAGAAGAGGAAGTAAAAAAGCAATTATTTATTTCGGGTCTTCACCAGATCAACACCAATGAATACAAGGACCAGCGTGTTATCATTAAGGGGTGTGGAGACCTTTCCATCGGTGATTTCGCATACCTGGAGATAACAAAACTATTACGTCCCGTAGTTCGTTCTCTTATGTTTGGCGAACCCTGTAGCACCGTTCCGGTGTTTAAAAAACAGCCACAAAGCTGAACCGACCATTTGCTGATTATACCTGATTTATACACACTGCCCAAAAGGGCGGTGTTTTCTTTTAATAGCACTCTATATTACAGTCCTATTATACACGCTTGAACAAGTTGAACAATACCGAGACACGCTTAATTGATACCAACCCAATTGGAGAGGTGCGCGAAAACGTGGAGAACGGGCAGAAAATTTTTATTACTACACGATCTTTTGAGCAAGACGAAATTCTTGCCCAATTTGGTGCGGTAGAAATTCTGTCCACACCCAATTATCTTACTCTACAGGTAGACCACAGCAAACATATTTTATTAGATCCTCCATACCTGCAATACATTAATCATAGCTGTGACCCCAATTGCTTTTTTGATACGGAGCATATGTGTTTGCGCGCATTAAAAAAAATTGAAAGCGGAAAAGAGCTCACTTTTTTTTATCCATCCACCGAATGGAACATGCAACAACCCTTTGCGTGTTTTTGTAAAAGCGAAAACTGTCTTGGGGAAATTAAAGGAGCAGCACACCTTACCGATCAGGAAGCAAATCGGTACAGACTAACTTCCTACATTTCTAAAAGAAGGTCTCAGCAGCAATGACCAGACAATATGAAAAACTGACCCCCTATAAGGTTTGGGTGTTGGCGCCAAAACTAGAAACAGAGGATCCCAACCTTTCCTATTATTACGATTTTTCTCAAAGTATCGAAGAGTATACGCGTGTGTTTGCAGAAATGCGCATTGAATGGGAATGGGTCTATGTTACAATGACACAAATAAAAAGCACGGTCTCCCGCATTGCGAAATCACAAAAAGAAAAAGAGGCATTGGTTTTAAATCTTTGTGATGGAGACGAAATTAACGGAGCGCCCGGGGTATCTGTGATTGATGAGCTAGAAAAACAAAAACTGATTTATACAGGAGCCGATCGTTATTTTTTTACTATCACCACGTCTAAGATTCC
>DDPN01000010.1:3477-3703 GCA_002342205.1 Chitinophagaceae bacterium UBA2467
CTATCAAAGGGATTTGTCAGCGTGTGGGCACACCCCTTCTTTTAAAACCTGCCGTTTCGGGAGGAAGCATGGGGGTTTCTGTAAAAAATGTAGTTAACAATGAAGAGGAATTGAAAGCACGTCTTCGGGAAATTCAATCCGGTTATCGCGGGTGGAACCTGGGAGCCGATGGAATATTTGTAGAACAGTTTATTAGTGGTCCCGAGTTCACCACATTTATTACGGG
>DDPN01000010.1:3732-8133 GCA_002342205.1 Chitinophagaceae bacterium UBA2467
GTTTTTATCCTTTGATAGGCTCTGGGAAATCTATGAAGACGAAAGCCCCATGCCTTCGAATGAAAACTTTTATGAATATGAGCCCGCCCCTGCCGCGTTACACCGAAGACTTTCTTTGCTGAGTAAGCGCGCCTACGCGGCCGTTAAAGGAAGGGGATACACCAGAATTGATATCCGCCAAGATGCAAAAACCGGAAAACTATATGTGTTAGAGGCTAATGCACAGTGTGGACTCAGCGAAGATGAAAATTATACATCGATTGGAGCTATTCTAAAAGCATCCGATGTTTCCTTTACACAAGTTGTGTATGCTATTTTAATAGATGCGCTAAGAAGGGGTTCAACCAAATCGTTTCCCATAAAAAAGAAAACAAAAGCCGTATTGTGAAAGTTTGTGTTCTTCAACCCGACTACTCAACCACGGGTGTAGATTATAAAAACTACGATCCTCCCAGGAATTTGTCTGCTTTGTTACCAGGACACCAGGTGGATCACGTGTTTTTAAATAAACTCACAACACACAAGCAATTAAAAGAGTTGTCTCGTTGCGGGTATGACATCTTTGTAAACCTGTGTGAGGGATACGCCGACTGGGAGGTTCCGGGCATTGATGTGATTTATGCTTTGGAAACACTCAATCTTCCTTTTACCGGGCCCAGCTCTAGGATATATGATCCCCCAAAAGAGTTGATGAAGTATGTTGCTTATTGCGAAGGCGTGGAAACGCCCGCCTTTCTTACTATAAAAGAAATAAGCGCGCTTGAGAAACTACCGAAAGAATTAGACTTTCCTCTTTTTGTAAAACCCTCGCATGCGGGCGATAGTCTTGGGATCGCAGAAGACTCGTTGGTACACACTATGCCAGAGTTAATACAAAAGTGCCAGTTAATAATAAAACAATATGGGGAGGCGCTGATTGAAAAGTACATTGAAGGAAGAGAGTTTACGGTACTGGTTGCTGCGAGCGAAGCAGGTTTAACTAAAACATTTCTTCCCGTAGAGTATATTTTTCCGGAAGGAAAGTTTTTTAAGACCTACTCTCTAAAAACATCAGAGCTACACCCCTCTTCTAATATTCCCTGCAGTGATAAAGTGCTAGAAGCAAAACTTCGGGCCGCAAGTGAAAAAATTTTCAAAACAGCGGGAGGGGTTGGTTATGGCCGCCTCGATTTTAGGGTAGATAATAGAGGATCTATTTATTTTTTAGAAATCAATTTCACTTGCTCCGTGTTTTATTCTAGTGGTTACGAGGGGTCGGCTGATTATATTTTGAAGTTTGACGGAGTGGGCCAAGCAGGATTTCTTGAACATATAATAAATGAAGGAATTGCCCGACACGCCAAGAAACAGAAGCCTTATTATGTAAAAGGAAATTCGATTGCCGGATATGGTGTGTATGCAAAAAGAGCAATGTCTGAGGGAGAGGTTGTTTTTATTGGCGAAGGTCGATCACAGCGAATCATTACAAAACGAGAAGTGGATCTTCATTGGAGCGAAGACGATAAGCTGACGTTTCGCAGATATGCTTATCCCATTAGCGATGAGGTTTTTATTTTATGGGATCTCGATCCAGCAGAGTGGGCTCCTCAGAATCATAGCTGCGAAGCCAACACAAAATTTGATGGACTGAACGTAGTCACCACAAAGCCTGTAAATGAAAACGAAGAGCTTACACTTGATTATGCAGAATTTTTAGACGAATCAATGGAGCCGTTTACTTGCAACTGTGGAGCAAAAAAATGCAGAGGAAAAGTTGTTGGAACTCCCAACAATACACTCACCGCGAGAGAAAAAAAGATTTAAGAGCCTTAACGACCCATATAGACCATTAGTATTTGTACATCACTTGGATTGATTCCAGAAATGCGGCTTGCTTGTCCCAGTGTTCGAGGTTTTGCTTTTGTAAGTTTTTCTCTTGCTTCATTACCTAGTGACGAAATCTTTTTGTAATCAAAACTTTCTGGAATTTCTAGTTCTTCCAGTTGAGACATTCTTTGCACGAGCTCTCTTTCTTTCTCTATATATACCTCGTATTTTATTTGTATTCCGGCCTGTGCAATACTTTCTTTATCAAAATTTGAAAGCTGTGTTTTTAATTTTGGCAACACCGCTATCATATCTTCAATTTCTACCGAAGGGCGAAGTAAAATTTTTTGTGCTTTTTGTTTTTCGCTGATGATTGCTGTGTTTATTTGTTCAAACCACGTATTGATTTCTGAGGGTTCAATAAATGTTTCCGCAACTATTTTTTTGATCGCCGCAATATTGTTTTGTTTTTGACGAACACGTTCCATTCTTTCCTCCGATGCTAACCCTAGTTTATAGCTTAATTCTGTTAGTCGAAGATCTGCGTTGTCTTGTCGTAGTAATGTTCTGAATTCGGCACGCGAGGTAAACATACGATAGGGTTCTTTGGTTCCCTTGCTCACCAAATCATCGATTAGCACTCCGATATAAGCTTCGCTTCTTTTTAAAATCAACGGCTCTTTATTTGAAGCACTTTGGTGTGCGTTGATTCCCGCCATTAATCCCTGGCAAGCCGCCTCTTCGTATCCGGTTGTTCCATTTATTTGACCCGCAAAGAACAAATTCTTCAACAGTCTGGTTTCGAGACTATAACTAAGCTGTGTGGGTGGAAAGTAATCATATTCGATCGCATAACCCGGCCTGAACATTCTAGCATTTTCGAAACCAGGAATTTTACGAAGGGCTTCGTATTGTGTTTCCTCTGGCAAGGACGTTGAAAAGCCGTTTAAGTAAATTTCTACTGTATTCCAACCCTCTGGCTCTACAAATAGCTGGTGGCGATCTCTTTCACTAAAACGATTGATTTTGTCTTCAATACTGGGACAATATCGGGGCCCTACCCCATCAATACGACCCGTAAACATTGGACTTCTATCAAAACCGGTCTTTAAAATATCGTGAACCGCGTCATTGGTGTAGGTAATCCAGCAGCTTCGTTGCGTTTTTGGTCTTTCGATGTCTAAAAATGAAAACCCAGATACCTCAGTATCACCCGGCTGCTCCTCCATTTTTGAGTAATCTAGGCTTCTTCCGTCAATTCTTGGAGGTGTTCCTGTTTTTAATCTATTGCTTTCAAACCCTTGATTTACAAGCTGTTCTGTAAGGCCCGTGGCTGCTTTTTCGGCCATTCTCCCACCCCCAAAATTCTTTTCTCCTATATGAACAATGCCGTTTAAAAAGGTACCATTGGTTAAAACAACCGCCCTTCCTTTTATTTCGTGTCCCAGCCCCGTTTTTACTCCATAGCAAACCCCGTCTTTAATTAATAATTCACCAACGGTATCCTGGTAAAAATCAAGGTTGGGTGTGTTTTCCAGCAATTCTCTCCATTTTAAGTGGAAAAGCATTCGATCGTTCTGTGCTCGAGGGCTCCACATGGCCGGACCCTTACTTCTATTGAGCATGCGGAACTGGATGGTAGATAGATCTGTTACAATCCCCGAATACCCGCCCATGGCGTCAATTTCACGCACAATCTGCCCCTTTGCAATTCCACCCATAGCTGGATTACAGCTCATTTGGGCTATGGTTTGCATATTCATTGTCACCAATAGGGTTTTTGAACCCAAATTGGCGGCGGCGGCCGCTGCTTCGCACCCCGCGTGGCCGGCGCCCACAACAATTACATCATATTCTTGAAACACGGCGCAAAGATAATCGCTTTAAAATCATACCTCCCGACTAAATATGTTCCACGTGGAACTATTGGGGCTAAACGCCATACTTGGACAATAATTCCTCTTCTTTCGCTCTCATTATTTTGATTTCTGCTGGCTTTTTGTCTTTATAGCCGCATAAGTGGAGGGCACCATGAAAAATAACCCGGTGAAGCTCGTTTTTTATTGATACTCCCAAATCCTTAGCGTTTTCCCGGACCCGGTCGATACTTATATATATATCCGCAGTCACTTCTTTTTGCCAAGACAAGTCGAAAGTGATAATATCTGTGGCATAATCATGTTTTAGATAAGTCCTATTAATCTTTCTGATTTCCCGGTCAGAGCAAAAGATATAATTAAGTTGTCCGGGGTTCAGGCCTTCAGCCTTAAGCGTTTTCTCAATAAAACCCTTTAAGCGGCTTCTGTTTTGTAGAGAAAAGCGCTGTCCTTGAAAGAAAAAGCAAACTTTTGATTTTGAACGCATAATTATCAAAATTCGTAAAGAAAAACGAGTCAACAAGAATAGCTTTGTATTATTAATTAAACCTATGGTGGTAAAACTTTCTGCATTAAGACCCGGCCAGGAAGCGGTAATCAAAGAGTTCGAAAACGACGAGATCTTTTTAAAACTCATGGAAATGGGTTGTGTACCAGGCGAAACAATCTATGTAGAGCAGGTGGCCCCCCTGGGAGATCCGATGTCTATTTTAGTTTC
>DDPN01000010.1:8163-12406 GCA_002342205.1 Chitinophagaceae bacterium UBA2467
TATATTTTGGTTCCTTTAATCCGATTCACAACGGACATTTAATAGTTGCTAATTACCTATTAAATGAGACGGATGTCGAAAGGCTTTGGTTTGTGGTTTCTCCTCAAAATCCACACAAAAAAGAGAACACGCTTTTAAACGAGTATCATCGGTTGCACCTGGTAAAGCTTGCTACCGAAAATGATGAACGAATTAAGGTGTCGGATATTGAATTTAGTTTACCCCGCCCCTCTTTCACGATTGATACTATCACCTATTTAACCGAAAAATATCCGCAACACGAATTTTCAATTTTGATGGGCGCGGATAGTTTTCAAAATTTACCCAATTGGAAAAATGCAACGCAGTTGGTAGAGCGTTGTAACATTTTTATTTATCCCCGACAAGGTTTTTCAATTGACAACAAATTAGGCGCGCGCATACAATTGATTAACGCACCACTATTGAGTTTGTCTGCAACCTATATAAGAAACTGTGTTGCTGAATCAAAATCCATACGCTATATGGTACCCGATGCAGTAAGAGAAGAAATTGAAAAGGGTGGTTATTATAAAAAATAACCAAGCAGCAAACAACCCAATACAATAAGCGGCGAAATAATTTTTGTAAAACGCAATAGTAAAACAGTGGTTGCGATTACAAGTAAGTTGGTCCAACCGGCGGTTGTGTTTTCTAGCAATGAAATATCTCTCGAAATGTAAAAGGTTGAGGCAATCAAAATTCCAACCACAGCCGCATTGATTCCTTCCAGCGAACGATACACAACGGCGTATTTTTTTATGTTATGCCAAATGGGAAAAAAGAATAAAACGAGCAACGCACTTGGTAAAAAAATTGCAATTGTTCCAATGATGCAACCAATTAACTGCAAACCCTTTCCTTCTTTTTCCATGGCCATTCCACCTGCAAAAGAGGCAAATGAAAAAACAGGACCTGGCACCGCCTGCACCATCCCCATGCCCATATAAAAATCGTGTTGATTGATTTGTACAACGTTTGGATTTTTTTCTTTTACCGTAGCGGGACGAACACTCCATTGTTCATACATCATTGGTAACAACATTTGCCCGCCACCAAAAACCAAACTTCCCATTCGATACGTATTCTCAAAAAGATTAATGGGCTTACGCTCGGGCCATTCATTTTTTCTAGCGGTTTCACTGAGAATACCGGCTGTTAAAAAAATAAAACCAAAAAGCCAGATATTCCACCAACGAATCTGTTTTGGTTTTTCCTCTGTTTGCGGAATCCTCTTTTTACTAAAATTGGTCGCTATCCCACTTGTAACTAATAATAGCGGAATCAACCAGGGCCGACCAAATAATATTCCTGTTGCGATCATGCATATTAATAAAATCACCCAGGTGATGGTGTTTTTAATGGCCATTGGAAAAATCCGAAGAATTGCAAAAATCAAAAACCCCGCAGCCATGGCTGGAATAAATTGAAACAGCTCAACACGAGTACTTCCTTTTTCCAAGTACGGCAAAAGAAAAGAAAGCCCACCCATTAATACACTTGCGGGTGTGATCCAGATCAAAAGAGTTAGTATCGCAAGAGGAACTCCGCCGCGTTTGTAGCCAATCAGGGTTAGTGTTTGTGTAGAAGACGCACCTGGCAGTAGCTGACAAAACGTATTATACTCCATCAGCTCTTTTTCTGTCACATAGGGCGTTTTTTGAACAAAATTCTTGAACATCATACCCAAATGTGCCTGCGGCCCACCAAAAGCCGTGAGGCTATGTGAGAGAACGGTGCGCAAAAAGGGCAGATGACGAATCAGCATGATATTTAAAAATAAAAATTAATCATTGTATTGTAACTTACCCAGTAAATCTATTATCGTGAAAAAGGCAACCCTTACCCTCGGCGCTTTCGTTTTCTGCCTGATAGGCAATGCACAAACAAAAGGAAATACAGATCCCCTGTCGATCGCTTATAAAAAGGCAGAGGCCCTTCAAACAAAAACAATTTCTTGGAGGGAGCAGCTGCATAAATACCCCGAACTCGGGAACAGAGAGTTTAAAACAGCAAAACTGGTTGCAGACCATTTGCGCTCACTAGGTATTGAGGTTAAAGAAGGAGTAGCAAAAACAGGGGTGGTTGGATTATTAAAAGGCGGCAAACCGGGTCCTTGTATTGCACTTCGTGCCGATATGGATGCGCTTCCTCTCACCGAACGCGTAAACATTCCTTTTGCCTCCAAAGAAAGAACCAACTATGTGGGATCTGAGGTGGGTGTGATGCACGCGTGTGGTCACGATACACATGTTGCTATATTAATGACAGTTGCCGAGGTGTTGGCAGGAATGCGTGATCAGTTGGCCGGCAGTGTGAAGTTTATTTTTCAACCAGCCGAAGAGGGAGCTCCTGCTGGTGAGGAGGGTGGCGCTGCATTGATGGTAAAAGAAGGTGTAATGGAAAACCCCACGGTGGATGCAGTATTTGGTTTGCATATACAAGCAGCCCTCGAAGTAGATAAAGTTTCTTACAAGTCGGGCTCTTTGATGGCAGCTGCAGATTGGTTTACAATTAAAGTGAAAGGAAAGGGTAGCCACGGATCACAACCTTGGAAAGGAGTAGACCCAATCCAAGTGTCTTCACAAATAGTCGAGGGTTTACAAAATATTGTGAGTCGTCAATCTGAATTAACTAAAGCCCCCGTGGTAATCACGGTTGGAAAAATGAATGGAGGTGTGCGCGAAAACATTATTCCCGAAACCTGTGAAATGGCGGGGACTATCCGCACGCTGGATAGTAAAATGCAACAGGATGTACACGAACGAATCAAACGCACTGCCACTATGATTGCGGCTGCTAATGGTGCAGAGGCAGAAGTGTCAATCGAAACAAAAACACTGGTTACGTATAATAATCCTGCACTCACTAAAAAAGCGGTAGCGGCACTAGAAACAGCGTTGGGATCTTCGAACGTAATTGAAACAGAATGGGTGACTGGCGCAGAGGATTTTTCTTATTATGGAACCAAGGCGCCTGCATTTTTCTTTTTTCTGGGTGGACTACCAAAGGGAAAATCTTCTGCAGAGGCAGCACCACATCATACTCCCGATTTTTACGTTGACAACAGCGGAATGCCTGCAGGTGTGAAAGCGCTTTGCAGTCTGGTTTTTGATTATTTGAAAAAATAAAACACGGTCCAACTCAATAGCCAAGCAAGTCCAGTCATATAAACTAACTGGATGAGCGGCCATTTCCAGCTTTTGGTTTCTCTGCGAACTACCGCGAGTGTGCTCATGCATTGCATCGCAAAAACATAAAAAATCATTAGCGACAAACCTGTTGCCAGCGTGAACAACGGTGTTCCGTCGTTTCGTGTTGCGGCTTTCAATTTTTCATTCAGTAAAGAGCCGTCTTCATTTTCTTCACCCACACTAAACAGGGTAGCCATTGTTCCTACAAATACTTCGCGCGCAGCAAACGAAGTGACTAGTGCAATGCCAATTCTCCAGTCAAAACCTAAAGGAGCAATGGCGGGTTCTAGCTGTTTTCCTATTAGACCGGCATAAGAATTTTCAAGTTTGGCTGCATTGTACTCTTTGGTGAGATGAAGCGAATCAGCGTTGGGCGCCCGAAGCGATGTTTTGTAGTCAGCTTCAATTTTTTTCAAGGTTGAACCCGGACCATAGGAGCTAAGCCCCCACAATATGAGTGAGATTATCATGATTACCTTGCCCGCATCTAGTATAAATATTTTTGCTTTCCCCAGCATAGTGGGTAACAAATTTGACCAGCGAGGAGAACGATAGGTAGGCAATTCTAAAATGAAAAAACTCTTCTCTTTTATTTTAATAAAAAGATTGGCTACATAAGAAACCAGCATTGCCACAATTACGCCCGCCACATACATTCCTAATAGAACCAACCCTTGCACACTTAAAAAACCAAATAAATAATGATTGGGGATGATAAGTGCTGTGATGGTTGTATATACAGGGAGCCTTGCCGAACAACTCATGAGCGGAGTAATCAAAATAGTAAGTAGTCTTTCTTTTCTGTTTTCAATATTTCTTGCACTCATGATGGCAGGAACCGCACAGGCAAATCCACTGATCATGGGCATCACGCTTTTTCCATTCAATCCCACACTACGCATGAGTTTATCCGACAAAAAACTAATACGTGCCATATAACCGGAATCTTCGAGCAGCGTGATGATCCCGAACAAAATCATTATTTGCGGAACAAACACCAGAATCCCACCTAGCCCGGCTACCACTCCATT
>DDPN01000033.1 GCA_002342205.1 Chitinophagaceae bacterium UBA2467
CCCCTTGGAAGATTGGATTATGGTTGGGTATGATTATTTTTTGCAAGCCAACCAACAGCCACAAGGAAAACGTAGTTATGGACAGGTAACGGGATGGCTACTTGCCTGGGTGCGAAAAGAAGGCTGGAATGCTTTGTGATAATTAGAACTTATTCTTCCACATCATACTTTCAACCGGCCTATCAGGTTGGTTGCTGTATTTAGAATTTTTCTTTTGGTTGTAGGCCACTTGGATCGGTCCTTCAACAGGAAAATAGATCAGCTGACCAATGGGCATTCCTTTATAAACTTTCACCGGTTGTTTTACTGAAATCTCTAATGTCCAGTTACCGCAAAACCCAACATCTCCTTTTCCTGCTGTGGCATGAATGTCGATGCCCAATCGGCCAGTAGATGATTTTCCTTCTAAGAAAGGTACATGGGCATGCGTCTCGGTGTATTCTTCGGTGACGCCTAAATAGAAAATATGTGGATAGAGTACAATGCCGTCATCCGGTATTTCAAAATAGTCAATCTGATTATGTTTTTTGGCGTCAATCATATGTTCTTTATAGGTAGCCAGGGTTTTTCCTAAATGAACATCATAGGAATTGCTACCTAAGCACTCTCTATTGTAGGGTGAAATCTTAATAGTTCCTTTTTCCATTTCCTCCAGGATTCGAGTATCAGAGAGAATCATAGTTGTATATTCGTTTTGATTTACGGCAAATTAATCAGGAATTACTCCACCATGCCGATTATTTTTCAACAGCAATTAAGTTCCGGGGCCTCCTTGGCCATTTGGAAAATTACCGAGCCTCTTCATTTTTTTGAGACAAAGCTTTCGCCGGCACGTGCTATTGCCCACGAAGAGGTTAAAAAAAGACATTTGGCAGCGCGGCTTACACTTCAGCAATTGGAACCAGGGCTTGATTTATCCGCAATAAAAGTGGCTGAATCAGGAAAGCCTTTTTTTGAGGGTGTAAACGCTTTTTTCTCATTATCTCATACCGATCAATATGCTGCTGCAATAGTGTCCAGCGAAAACCAGGTGGGAGTAGACATAGAGGGGGTGGGAGAGCGGATCTTTAGGATTCGCCATAAATACCTGGATGATGCCGAGCAAGATTTATTACAAAAAGAATTGAATTTGTCAACACTTCAAGAAGGGGGTGATGCTGCAAAATGGTTAACTCGCTGCTGGTCCGCAAAGGAATCGATTTACAAGTGGCACGGACAATTGGGAATCGATTTTATAAAAGACATCTCACTTACCGCCATTGATCAAACAGCGCAGGTGCTACATTTTAATTTTGCTCCTACAAGTGGTGGATTGAAAATAAATTATCAATCAATAGAAAAATTGGAACTGACTTGGATTGAGAATTAATCCTCTTCGCTATCTGTACTGTCTTCTAAAAGATTTAGATTAACATCAGCTCCTGAAATTCCTTCAATGGATCCTCTGATGTGAGCAGCATTCAAAAGCACTTTTTCTAATTGCTTCTCTCTGGACTTCCACAATTTCTCCATGGCATCTCTTTCCTTTTGAATGGAAAGTTTCATACTCATAAAGCCTTCGCGGATTGCTTGCCACTGTTCTGCAAATTCTCGGCTAATTAAATAGTCGTACAGCAGCTGCATTTTATCCCCTTTGTTTTCCTGATTTCTGGAAGCAAAGGAAATGCGAATTAATGCATCACGTAGTAGATGTACAATGGCTTTTACTTCGGCAAAGGAGCAAATCCAAACGCCTTCTTTCTCGCCAAATCGATCCATGTCCTTTGGGAAGGCTTGTGTGACTAATACGGCAACATCCGCACCTTGGCTACGCATGTCAGACTTTAGTTTCTCAATCCACTCCGGTGAAAAGTCTTTGGTGCGTTTACTTTCAAAAATGATTTTACCGCATTCCTGCGCAAGTTTGTTTCGCACAGTTTGTATACAATCTGCTCCTTTTACGCCTTTCCCCACTTCTTCGATGGTGTCAAAAGGAAAGGCAGATTTGAGTAAGTCTTCCAGTAATAATTCTTGTGCCTCACCTTGCGATTGCATACTACCTTGTTCTGCCTTTCGTTTCATTTCTTCGGCTAACTTTCGTTGTGCTTCTAATTTTTCTTCCATCTCTTTAATCCGAAGCTGAAACTCAGTTTCTTTTGCTGCTATGCGTTGCTCTTCTAGTTTTCGAAGATCGCCTGACAGCTTTTCTCTTTCTTCCTGTAGTTTTTTTTGTAGGGAGAGCTCTAGTTCTTCCTCTTTTAATTTTAACTCTTGTTCTTTGCGTAGAAAATCTAATTGTTGCTGACGTGCTTCCTTTAGTTTTTCTTCATTAGTTCGATTGGTTTGTTCGAGTATTATAAGCTTGTTTTCAAATTCTGCAGCTATGGATTTACGCGTAGTTTCCTCCATACTTTCTTGTAAGCGCTTTTTTTCTTCTTCTAATTTGAACTGAAATTCTTCGGACTTCTTTTTTTGCCACTCTGCCGCTTTATTACGTAACTCTTTTTCTACCTCCTCGCGAATGGCATCGTTGGGGGCAAAAGAGTGGCCGCAGCTGGGGCATTTTATTTCGGTAGACATTGGAGACTTGCTTACTGCGAAAGTAATTTATATTGGAATTGAATGATTGGAATAAAAAAGGCGACCCTAAATAGGATCGCCTTTTGTTTGTGCCCCGGATCGGAGTTGAACCGATACGGCCATTGCTGGCCACAGGATTTTCGTACCGCTACGGCTTTCGCCGCTCCCCATTTTATGGGTTTGTGGTCTGGACTATACCTTCGCCATATTCATTGATGAACGTAGGCGCCCTCCGTCTAGTCTCTACACCTTTCACCTTAAGTGACTTGGCTCGGGATTACCAACTTGCATTGCAAGTAAGGCTTCCCCGAATTTGAAGGGTTCTGCATCAAAGGTTTCCCTCTGAGCACTCAAATTTTTCTAAAAGAACTATTTAAGTCCTGCGTGTCTACCAATTTCACCACCAGGGCTTTGGTAAAAAAAATCCCCTCTTTTTTATGAGAGAGGATTCTCAGAGCGGAAGACCGGGCTCGAACCGGCCACCCCGACCTTGGCAAGGTCGTGCTCTACCAAATGAGCTACTTCCGCGTAAAAGAACTAAATCCATCTTTTGGATGGGGGCACAAAATTAAGGGATTGTGCAATATCAAAAAAGCCTTCCTTGTTACTTGTATTTTGGGGTATAAAGCGTGCTTTCCTGAACAGGTACGTCAATTTTTTTGTACTTCTTGGTATAGAGCATTGAGCAAGCTCCAAATAGAAAAGCAACTAAACAACCCACTTGTAAATAGAACAGAAATCCGGAAGAAGTTACCCAGCTATGCGTAAAATCTGACTGCTGGATTTTTTCGAGTTCCTGTTGGTATTCTTGTTGTGCGTTCATGGAATCAATTTGAGTTGCAAAAATAGGATTTCGGTTAAAAATATCAGGACTCTTTTGCAACTATTTCAGAAAATCTCCGCTTCTTTTTAAAGTAATACTGCCATAAGATTGAACCAGAATAAACCCCCGCTAGAGGTTTGTTGAGATTTTGTTGAGTCCTTTTTCTTATTAAGTTTGGCATCCTTGCCATCAGGGCAAAGTGCGCTCGGGCTACTGCCCACCAATAGCCAGGATCTCCGCTAAATAAACCCTTGTAAGCAGCCAGTGCATCCAATAAAAAACGTATCGGCAGTACAAGTAGTAGTTTGCCAATGGGAAGGTTCTTGACTAACATCGACAAGTTGTTTCTGTAATTAAGAAACGTCTTTTGCGAATTTCCAGTAGGCAACGTGCTTCCGCCCACATGCCAAACCACAGAGGAGGGGCAAGAAAAAATCTTTTTACCTCGTAATTGTAATCGCCAGCAAAGATCAATTTC
>DDPN01000011.1 GCA_002342205.1 Chitinophagaceae bacterium UBA2467
AATGTTATTTTCTAAAATAACAGGGTACCGGGGAGCAGACTTGAACTGCCGACCTCAGGGTTATGAATCCTGTGCTCTAACCAGCTGAGCTACCCCGGCATTCCCATTTTGGGGGCGTAAAGATAGCAATTTTACGTGGACTGAGCCGTCAATTTACGAAGGTGTTCTACCAGCTCTGGATTTACCAGGTATTCAAAAAACCGTTTATCAGATTCACTCCGAATATTCTGAATCAGCATTTCTTTTCCCTTGCTGATCAGTAAATATTTCTCATTGATCTTATTAATGATCTCGCTCCTAACTTTTTTCTGCATACCATGGTTTTTGTCCTTTAAACCAAGTACATAATTGATTTCTGGAATCGTAGCTGTTTTACCGATTTTATGTTTTGATAAAAGAAGAGAAAGCAGTGCAAGTTCTGTACCCGTAAAGGGGGCCTCCTGTTTAACCAATTCCTCATCACCAACTATTTGTCTTTTAGGTTGACGAAACTGGATAAAAAAGAAAATTGCAAGCACGATAACAAGAGCGGCCAATAAAATCAACTCTTTTGTATGAAAGGTTTTTTTCCAAATGGCTTGCCCTTCATAGTTAAATTTGGAAAGATCAATACGAGTGGAATCATAAAGACCATTCACAGGATTTGTCCAGTACACATACTCTCCATTCCAATAGCGCAACATGTAACGTTGTATTCGAAGTAGGGTTTGTCCTAATGTAGGATCAAAAGTCACTTTGACTTGATTATTTAAAAAGTCAACCCAATAAACTCTGTTGATATAGACAAGTAACAACCCCTTTTCAGATTGAAATATGTGAATCGCATATTTCATAGTTTGATATACCTGCTCATCGAGTTGCCCGAGGTGTTCCCACTTAAGAGTTTTAAAATCTAAGCGATGGCTGTTAAAATCAATATCATCATCCTCTTTGAGCATCGTGAGCCCATCATTTCGAACTTCTTGGTAGGGTACATAGAGAAAATTTTGGGCAGAGTCAACCCAGGTAACATATCCATCCGATATTACATTAGGAGGAAATATCTCCTTATCCAATTCAACGATATCCCATTCCTTGTCCCGGAAATTAAATTTTCGCAACAAGCCATTATTTTTCCAAAAACCATACCCACCGAAATCAAAAATCTGATTATTATGAGCAAACAAGAAAGAGCCAATGTTGTAGTAAATATTGACGGTATGATCAATTCGCTTAAACAACAGAATTGAGTCTTTTAATGAGGAGTTATCAAGCTTATAAATTCTACCCGTATTATATACGTGAAAAAAGAAGCCAGCCGATGGAAGTGAGATAAACTCTCCAGCGTTAGCAAATGGACTCCCCGCTTTGTTTGAAGCATACAACTTAATGTCCCCGGAATAAACAGCAGAATGGTTGTATTTCTTTTTTAGTAGATCAAGAAAAAATGGGTTACTCTTTATAAAAATTGTAGAGTCATCTGCAAACTGCGCAGCACATTTTACTGTAAAAAGCAGTAAAACTAGTTTTAGAGAGAGTATTTTAATTATAGTATTGATATACAGTTTATTAAATAGGTTATTAACCTGTTTAATAAAAATACTACTTTCACTTGAAATTAGGAAATAACCTGTAACAGTACCCGTTTCAGTACTGATTTTGACTTAGTAAATCCTAAGAAACATAATTTCAGCTCTCGATCCCTAAGTGGGGGCCCTCATTAACCTTTACCTTATCCAATTTTGTCATACCCCTCCAGGTTCAAAGCCTTGAGGGGTTATTTTTTAGCCCAGTTTAAAAGTACTGTGCAGCTCAGGGATTTCAACCAGCGGGAACCCCTTTTTGTGTAAGCGCTCTGCAAAGTCAACCTGAACAGGATATTCACCATGTACTAAAAAGAGTTGAGCAACCGCAGCAGGGTTTTGAACAGCCAGCCACTGGCAAAGGTCCTCATAATCCCCGTGTGCACTCATACTGGGAATTGCGCCAATTGCTGCATGTACTTCATGCATAACCCCGTAAATGGAGACCTCTTTTCTGCCAGCTAATAACCGACCACCCAAAGAATGAGGCTCACAGTAACCGGTAAAGAGTATGCCATTTCTTGAGTTTTCGATATTATTACTGATATGGTGCTTCACCCTGCCTGCATCTGCCATCCCACTTGCCGAAATAATAACCATAGGTCCGTTGATAAAATTCAATTGTTTTGACTGTTCAACGGTTCTGATATAATGAAGACCCGGAAAATCAAAGGGATCCTGGTCACTTTCCATCACTTTTTGAATGGTTCGATTAAAATAATTTGGATAGCGCTTCACGATTTCAGTGGCTTCGATGCTCAGTGGGCTATCAACATAATATGGTACGGGCGGCAGCCTTCGCTCGATCTCCAATTGGTTTAATTGATACAAAAGTTCCTGTGTTCGTCCTACGCTAAAAGCCGGGATAATGAGTTTGCCACTTTTTTGAATGCAAATTTTTTCTATCCACTCCAGTAACATTTCTGGCGTAGAAGTGTGCATGGGATGCAACTTATTACCGTACGTTGACTCTAAAATAATGACATCGGCAGGTGGAAAAGCTGCAGGTGAGCGGAGAATAGCGTCTCTATACCTTCCTAAATCGCCACTAAAGCTTAGCCTTTTTTGCTCTTTTTTTTCAGTTGTAATTTTTAAATGCACTGCTGCACTTCCAATAATATGTCCTGCATCTGTGAATTGTGCGTCTATTCCTTCTAATACATTGAACCAAGTATCATATTCGGCCGTTGAGAAATAAGCAAAAGAAGCCTGCGCCTGCTCTTTGGTATACAAGGGATAAAGCAGCGGTTGGTTTAGTTGTTTCCTTCGCTTATTCGAATAACGGATTTCATCTTCCTGAATCTGCGCTGAATCTTCCAATAATACCATCGCCAGTTCGCGTGTAGCAGGGGTGCACCAAATTCTACCTCTGAAACCTTCCTCCACTAATTTTGGAATCAGTCCTGCATGATCAATATGCGCGTGGCTTAAAATCATGGCATCAACTTTTGCCGGGTCAAATCCAAATGTTCTGTTGAGTTTATCTGTGTCTTTTCCCAATCCTTGAAACAAACCACAGTCAAGTAACAATCGCTTACCGGTTGGCAGTTCAATTAAATGCTTTGAACCGGTGACCGTTCTGGCGGCCCCATGAAAACTAATCTTCATGACAAAAAATTTAAAGTAATAGTAAGTTAACCCTTTCTCTCAAAGGAGGAGATGATTTGGGAACGATTCATTGATGTCAAATCGTTAATAATTCTCCTGGGTGCGAATCAGATCTTCTAATGTCTCCCGCCTTCTGATTAACTGAAGCTGACCATCCTTGTAAAGCACTTCGGCGGGTCTAAATCGAGCATTGTATTGTGAGGACATCTCAAAACCATAGGCACCTGCATTTTTGATTACGAGAATATCACCTTCTCTTACTTCGGGCAACTCTCGATCCGCACCTAGCGTATCCGTTTCGCAAATATTTCCAACTACTTGATATTTTTTTAAAGAACCTGTTGGATTACTGCAATTCTCTATTACATGATACGCGTCATAGAGCATCGGACGTATCAAATGGTTAAGTCCAGTATCCACCCCCGCAAAAGAATAAGGGCCATTATTTTTGATCACATTCACTTTGGTCAATAAATACCCCGACTCACAAACTAAAAACTTACCTGGTTCAAACCATACCTGTAATGACTGCCCGGTTTGCTGAGCGTGCAAAGCAACTATGTCACGTAAGGAATTACTAATTTCTACTAGATCAGTCCCTTTTTCAGAGGGATGATAAGGAACCTTAAAGCCTCCTCCAAGGTCAATTACTTTTAAATGCGGAAAAGAGGGTGCCAGTGACAATAAAAAATGGACGCCCTGAATAAAAACGCTGGCCTCCTTGATCTCACTCCCTGTATGAATATGCAAGGTGTGAATACGAATATCATATTGACGAACCAATTCAAGAATACGGTCAAGCTGTTCTACAGGAATTCCAAATTTACTATCTGCATGCCCAGTTGAAATTTTCAAATTCCCTCCCGCCATGATATTAGGACGCAGTCGCAATCCGAGTGGGTAGGAATTACCATACTTCTTTCCAAATTTCTCCAGCGCAGACAAACTATCCACATTTACAAAAGCTCCCAATGAAACCGCTTCTTCAATTTCTGAAAAATCAACGCTATTGGAAGTATATAAAATTTGACCTGACTGAAAGCCTGCAAGCTGTGCTAATTTTAATTCATTGATGGAACTACAATCTACAGAGCAGCCGAGTGAAAGAATATGTTTTAAAATGTGTTGATTAGTGAGTGCCTTAGCTGCATAAAAAAAGCGTGCATCACAACCAGCAAACGCAGCTTTCAATTTTGCATATTGTTCGCTGATCTGATTAGCGTCATAGCAATACAAAGGAGTTCCGTAGCGGTTAGCAGCTTCGAGTAATACTTGAGGAGATAACTGAGACATGAAACGAAGATAACAAGATCAGCTTTCTTCTTCGGAGGTTGCTGTTGAATCAGCAGAGGTTTCGTCGATGGAAGAGACAATCGTAGGTTCTACCAACTGTTCAGCAAGTACCTCTTTAATCTTTGGAAGGTCTTCGGCAGAATTAATTCCAAAGTAATCCATAAAGTTTCTGGAGGTGGAATACACCAATGGATGACCTGGCAACTTTTCATTGCGACCAGATATAACGATCAATTCCTTCTCTAATAATTTTTGTACCGCATAATCCGAACTCACCCCGCGAATGGACTCTATTTCGCCTTTTGTAACGGGTTGTTTATAGGCAATAATGGAGAGTGTTTCTAAAGAAGCAGGAGACAGACGCTTCAAAAACTTGTCTCCATTGAGCTGGGCAATTGTTTTGTGAAATTCTTTCTTAGAGAGAAACTGCCATCCCCCTCCACTTTGAACCACTTCAAAGGGATAAAACTCAGAAGAATATTTTTCAACGATCCCTTCTATAGCAGCTTCTACCTGATCCATGGTTGTACGATCTTCCAAAAAACCTAATGCGTTATTGACATATTCAGTCAATTCCAACGTGGTCAATGGACGATCACTTGCAAAAATCAACGCTTCAACGTGAGGGATAATATGGGATAGTTCAGGCATAATTAAGTTCTTGAAAATACAAAGAAGAGCGAATGAATCACAATAAAATTCTGCACAATCGAATTAACCCTGCAACGCCGCTGCACCACTAACGATTTCCGTCAACTCGGTTGTAATAGCAGCTTGACGAGCTCTATTATAAGAGATCTTCAAGGAACGGAGCATTTCATTGGCATTTTCGCTAGCCTTATCCATCGCTGTCATGCGGGCTCCATGCTCAGAGGCATTGGAATCCAATACAGCTTTGTACAGTTGCGTGTTCAAAATGCGGGGCATCAATTCAGCCACCAAAGTGTTTTTTTCGGGATCAAAAATGAAATCGGCTTGTGTAGCCCCTGCTTGTTTCTCAGTACGAGGTATTGGCAGATAACGTTCTACAACAAAACGCTGAGTGGCTGCATTTTTGAATTGGCTGTAAACAATTTCAACCACATCAAACTCTTTATTCAAAAAGGCCTGACGGGCAGCCGCAGCAGCTTCCTGCACACGTTCAAAACTAAGTTGCAAGAAAATATCCTTAAAGGCTGCATTGGTTTTGTAGTTGGCCTTTGACAAATTCTCAAAAGCTTTCTTTCCAATGTTCCAAATAGTGACATTCCCCTTTTTGTACTGATCGACATACTTTTCAGCGATAGTCGATTTAGTCAACTTAACCACATTGGCATTAAAAGCACCCGCTAACCCACGATCGCTACTGATTACGATCAATAGCACCTTTTCAACCGGTCTTTCAGCTGCAAGGGCCATTTCAGCTCCGGCCTCACTACTACTCACAATATTGGAAAGCATTTCCTGCAATTTTTGAGCGTAAGGACGCATCTGTACGATCGCATCCTGTGCACGACGTAATTTGGCCGCACTGACCATCTTCATCGCCTTAGTGATTTGCTGGGTGCTTTGAACCGACTTGATCCGATTTCTTACTTCTTTGAGCTGGCCTGCCATAGGTGCTTGTTTGGGGTGCAAATTTAGGGGTTTTTTTGGCTTATCTTTGCCGCCCTATGCTTGGATATATCTCCAAATTATTCGGCGGTAGTAAATCTGAAAAAGATGTGCGTAGTGTGCAGCCACTAGTGGCCAGCATCAACCGCTTTTTTGAACAATATCAATTACTGAGTAACGACCAGCTTCGGTCTAAAACGCAGGAGTTCAGGTCCCGTATACAATCGCACCTGGAAACCATCAATGCGCAGATTGCATCCCAAACTCAGCAGGCAGAAGCTTTACCGGCCGCAGACTTGACAGGCAGAGATGCCATTTACCAAGAGGTGGATAAACTTCGCAAACAACGAGATAAAGAAATTGAGGTAGTTCTTGAACAGTTATTGCCCGAAGCTTTCGCAGTTGTCAAAGAAGCCGCTCGTCGCTTTAAGGAAAATAAAGAATTGGTTGCTTCAGCTACTGATATGGACCGCGATCTCAGTGTATCCAGAGACTATGTACGCATAGAGGGTGATCAATCCATTTTCAAAAACTCATGGACAGCCGCTGGAGGAACGATTACTTGGAACATGGTGCACTATGATGTGCAATTGATTGGAGGTATCGTTTTGCATCAAGGAAAAATTTCCGAGATGGCCACTGGAGAAGGTAAAACATTGGTATCTACTCTCCCTGCTTATTTAAATGCATTGCCTGGTGAAGGCGTTCATTTAGTAACGGTCAATGACTATTTGGCTCGACGTGACCAAGAATGGAATGGACCTCTTTTTGAATGGCTTGGAATTACGGTTGATTGCATAGATAAACACCAGCCAAATAGCGAAGAAAGAAGAAAAGCTTACGGAGCGGATATTACCTACGGAACCAATAATGAATTTGGTTTTGACTACCTGCGCGATAACATGGTTCATAGTCCTGATGAAATGGTGCAACGCAAGCATCATTACGCGATGGTAGACGAAGTGGACTCGGTTTTAATTGATGACGCACGTACCCCTCTTATCATATCAGGTCCTGTACCCAAAGGGGACGAACAACAATATCACATTCATAAGCCACGCATTCAGCAATTGGTTGCCGAGCAAGAAAAAGTAGTTCGCAACTGTCTTACAGAGGCAAAAAAATTAATTGCGGCAGGACAAGATGATCCAAAATTGGGTGGACTCTTTTTATTTAGAGCGCATCGTGGTTTGCCAAAATATGGTCCTGTAATAAAATATCTAAGTGAGCCTGGCATTAAAGTTATTTTACAAAAAGCTGAAAATTATTATTTGCAAGATCAGCAGCGCTTTATGCCGCAGGTTGATGAGGAACTCTTCTTTTACATTGACGAAAAAAATAACTCGGTTGATTTAACTGACAAAGGACTAGCTGCCATTACACGCAGTGGAGAGGATCCTGAGTTTTTTGTATTGCCTGATATCGGTGTTCGCTTATCAGAAATTGAAAAAAGCGAGTCTCCTGCCGAAGAAAAATTACAGCAGAAAGAAGCCACGCTGAATGACTATGCAATGAAGGCCGACCGCATTCATACGGTTCAGCAATTGCTAAAAGCCTACACCCTTTTTGCAAAAGATGTAGAGTACGTCATCATTGACGGTGCAATTAAAATAGTTGATGAGCAAACAGGACGTATCATGGAGGGCCGCCGATACAGCGACGGCTTACACCAAGCATTAGAGGCAAAGGAAAATGTGAAAATAGAAGCGGCTACCCAAACGTACGCAACCATCACTTTACAGAATTATTTCCGCATGTATCATAAGCTGGCCGGTATGACTGGTACAGCAGAAACAGAGGCAGCAGAATTATGGAGTATCTACAAACTAGATGTGGTTAGTATTCCTACCAATTTAAAAATGACGCGTGTTGACCGCGACGACCTCGTTTACAAAACAAAGCGCGAGAAATACAAAGCAGTTATTGACGAAATTGAAGTGCTTCGCAATGCAGGACGCCCCTGTCTGGTGGGTACTACTTCTGTTGAGGTGAGTGAGTTGTTGAGTCGCATGCTGCAACAGAAAAAAATTCCTCACAATGTTTTGAACGCTAAACAACACGCTCGTGAGGCACAAGTTGTAGCAGAAGCAGGCTTAGCGGGCGCAGTAACGATTGCCACCAACATGGCTGGTCGTGGTACAGATATTAAACTAGGTCCTGGCGTTAAAGAGGCGGGAGGTCTAGCGATCATTGGTACCGAAAGACATGAAAGCCGTCGTGTGGATCGTCAGTTAAGAGGTCGTGCAGGAAGACAAGGCGATCCGGGTTCCAGTCAGTTCTATGTATCACTGGAAGACGATCTGATGCGTATGTTCGGCAGTGAACGGATTGCCGGTATGATGGATAAACTGGGTTACAAAGAAGGTGATGTAATCCAACACAGTATGATCAGCAGTAGCATACAGCGTGCGCAAAAAAAGGTGGAAGAGAACAACTTTGGAATTCGTAAGCGACTACTGGAATATGATGATGTTATGAATATGCAGCGTAACGCTGTATACAAAAGACGCAATCATGCTTTATTTGGCGAAAGACTGGCGTTGGATATAGACACTGCATTCTCCGGATTGGCTGAAGGACTCATTGGCTCCTTCAGAGAGCAAGAAGATTTTGATGGATTTAAAATGGCTTGCATTTTAAACTTTGGTTTAGATACAGCCATTACGCGTGAAGAATTATTAAAAGGAGATGAAAATAAACTAGTTGAAAAATTATACAACGAAGTTATTTCCCGCTATTATCAATTAAGAGAAGAATTACAAAAGCAAGCGATTCCTGTATTTAAAAATATTCGACTTACACAGGGCAATCATATCGAAAACGTGGTAGTACCCTTTACTGATGGAAGAAAAGGATACAATGTGCTGGCCAATCTGAATAAAACGCTTCAGTCAAATGGAGCGGAGCTCACGCAGGCGCTAGAAAGATCTGTTACACTTGCTGTGATTGATGAAAATTGGAAAGAGCACTTGCGGGCGATGGACGATTTAAAACAAAGTGTACAAACTGCTTACTTGGAACAAAAGGATCCATTGGTTATTTACAAAATGGAAGCGTATCAGTTGTTCCGGAACATGAATGCAGATGTAAACAGAAATATTGTCAACTTTCTCTGTCACGCCAGTCTCCCGGTAGATGGCAATCAAGCTTCACTCAAAGAAGGTCGCCAACAACGTACAGATATGAGTCGCATGCACGCAAACAAAGAAGAAGTGGATGCAGCTGGACAGGAATATGGTGCAGATGAAAAAGACAAACCTGTTCCCGTGACTACAGGTCCTAAAATTGGGAGAAACGACCCTTGCCCCTGTGGAAGCGGCAAGAAGTTTAAGCAATGCCACGGGAAAGACCTCTGATTAGAAGCCTTTCCGTGGTGCTTTTAATTCGTATTTCTGCTCATATCGTTCATTGAGCAATTTGTGCTTATCTGTAAGATCAATTTTTCTTCCTTGGATAAAGGCGGCTGTTACATTGCTACTTTTCATATCGAGTAAATCACCGCTGCTAACAACGATATTAGCATCCTTACCCACCTCAATACTTCCGGTTTTATCCGCAACTCCCATAATACGTGCCGCATTTAGTGTAATGGCCGCTAATGCCTCTTCCTTACCCAGACCATACGCAGCAGCTGTGCCTGCATTGAATGCGAGGTTTCTTCCACGTGTTTGAGAATCGTCATCTGAAATAGAAAAGAGAACGCCCGCTTTTTGAAGTTGTGCAGCTGTTTTGTAGGGCTGGTCCACATCATCATCTGTTGCAGTAGGCAAACTGTGTGGTTGCTGTAAAATCACAGACACCTCATGTTGTTTCAATAAATCAGCAACCTGATAACTTTCGCTACCCCCTACAATCACCATATCAAACCCAAACTCTTTAACAAAATCGAGTGCAACCAGAATTTGCTTGGTAGTATTAGCATGCATGTAAAGCTTTTGCTTTTTGTCAAACAACCCTTTTACAGCTTCAAATTTTAGATTTGTGGCTTTCCGATCTGTTAATTGTTGATAGGCCTTTGCCTCACGAAAAAATGTTTTTAATTCTTCCATTTTTTCTAACCCCTCTTTTACAGGGTCACCCCCTCCTTGTCCACCAAAATTACCCATTCCCCCTCCTCCGCCTCCCCGACCACCAAAACTAGGGCGTGGCAATAACGTAGGCATATATACATGTAATCCTGCATCTGTTTTATAAGCAGCATCTTCCCAGTTCCAAGCATCTAACTGCACAAGTGAAGAAGTACCCGCTACGAAATTTCCTTGGGGTACAATGTTTGCGATTAGAATTCCATTAGATCGCAACGTATTAATCACTTTAGAATCGGTGTTGTATGCTACAATAGAGCGGACACTGGGATTCATATCACCAATCTCCCTGGCATCCTGCGTTGCACGCACGGAGCTGATCTCAATCAGTCCTAAGGTGCTGGTTGGTAAAATCAATCCGGGATATAGATCCTGTCCTTTCAAGTCAGTCACATTATCAGCTCCAGCAGGAATGGCAATATTATCTCCCACGGCCTCAATTTTTCCATTCGTCACTTTAATGGTGCCATTGTTGATCACTTTACCATTACCAACGTGAATAGTTGCATTGGTTAAATAATAGCTACCCTTTTGCTCTTTTGCAGGCAATACCGTTTCCTGCGCAAATACACCAAGGGCCGCTCCAATCAGGTAAAAACTTATTACAAACTTTTTCATGACAATCAGTTTATTCATTTGTAGATTAATCATTATCAATTACCAATAGACCATGGCTATGTCCATGATCAGAACATGTATGCATCAATTGGTAGCTGGGTTGTGCAGGAATAGTAGGTGCTCCACTTCGCTTTTCACCGTTCATTTTGCGCACCAGGCGAGTTCTTTCCTGGTCAACTTGTTTTTGCAATACTTCATCTTTTTGACGATCAAAATAAACTACCCCATCTACAATTGTGTACAATGACTTTGCATAAATACTAAGTGGATGGTCACTCCATACCACAACATCCGCATCTTTACCTGGAAGCAAACTACCTACGCGATCTTCTACATGCAACATCTTTGCAGGATTTAATGTCACCATTTTCAAGGCTTCTTCTTCAGTCACTCCGCCATACTTCACAATTTTAGCTGCCTCTTGATTTAAGCGTCTTGCCATTTCAGCATCATCAGAATTAATTGCAACGGTCAAACCAACTTTTTGCATAATTGCAGCATTGTAAGGAATAGCATCTTCTACTTCCATTTTATACGCCCACCAATCAGAGAAGGTAGAGGCGAACGAACCATGTTTCTTCATTTTGTCAGCCACCTTATATCCTTCCAAAATGTGGGTAAACGTATTGACCGTGTAGCCCATTTTATTAGCTACTTCCATGGCACCATTGATTTCACTTTGCACATAAGAGTGACAGGTGATGAAGCGACGCTTTTCCAAAATTTCAACCAATGCATCCAATTCTAAATCTCTGCGCGGCGCAACAGGAGGCGTTCCTGTTTTTTTATTCTTGTTCAATTCATACGTCTTACGCGCAGTCTCATATTCTTGCCACTGCTTTTGGTAATCTTTTGCACGTGTAAATGCATCAACCAACACTTGCTCTACTCCCATACGTGTATCGGGGTAACGATTATTACCATTGGGAGAAGCAGAACGTTTTACATTTTCGCCCAATGCAAATTTGATCTGCCCTGGCCAGTTACGAAACTTCAACCCTTCATCATTTGCACCCCATCTCATTTTAATCAGCTGTGTTTGTCCGCCAATTACATTGGCTGAGCCGTGTAAAATATGTGAAGTCGTAACACCGCCACTGAGCTGACGGTAAATATTGATATCATCTGGATTTAAGTTATCACTGATTCTCACTTCAGATGTAACAGATTGCCCCCCTTCATTGATCGATGCTGCCGCAATATGAGAGTGTTCGTCAATAATTCCTGCGGTGACATGCTTACCTGTGCCATCTATAACACGCGCATCGGTAGCAACCAAAGCTTGACCAACTGCCGCAATTTTTCCATCACGCAAAAGCACATCCGTATTTTTCAATACTCCTTGCTTTTCGTTAGTCCAAACTGTTGCATTGCGAATAAGAATTGTTTCAGATTTTGGCTGTTGCCCATCTTCCCAACCAAAAGGTAAAAATGGATACGTCACTTTGCCTAAAGCCGGAATATCTTTTTTACGCGCCGTGTCAAGAGTTGGAGGAGTTTGCTTTACTAATGAAGCCGTCCATGTTAATGGATTACCCAATGAATCAGTACCCACACCATTCCACTCGCTTCCATTAGAAACACCACTGAGACGCGTAGCTGTCAATGGTAAGGATGACTCTGCCATGCCGGGGAAACGTCCTCCCATTCCTCTTCTGGAAGAATCTGCAACTGGGCGCTGACGAACAGGAGCAGGTGCATAATTGATCTTCACTTGTTTGCCATCAAAGCTGAAACGAGACAGCAACGTATCCTTTGCAAAAAGAGTTGCCGAACCTGCTGACTTAACTTCCAACGTGTAAGTCTCTTTACCAGCTGGAGCAGAAACAATTAATTGATAAGTACCCGCAACATTTCCTGCATCTTCTTTTATCGTGTATTTGATTCCCTGAATCCAGTTTTGAAGAAGGACTGTCTTATCTTGAAAAAGAGGACCAGTGGTCAGCAAAAAGTTAGCCAGCTTTCCTTTATCTAAGCTGCCTATCTTATCATACACTCCTAACATTTCTGCAGGAGTTTTTGTTAAGGCTTCTAATGCTTTGGTGTCAGAGAGTCCATATTCTCTTGCCTTTTGAAGGTTACGAGCAAACTGGCTGACACTACTTAAATCGGAGGTTGTTAAGCAAAAAGGAATTCCCGCTTTTTCAAAAGCAGCGGGTTGTGTGGGAGCCAATTCCCAATGTTTCATATCATTCAGCGCTACAAATCTTGCATCTGAAGGATCTTCCACATCCTGCGCCAAGGGGAAATTGAGAGGTAAAATAAATGAGGCGTTAGTACCTTTCATTTCATTGATACGTTGGTANNTCTGCACGCAAATCATTCCATTTATCATTGGCTTCAAAAATTTGGGGCAGCCCTTGGTTTTCATTCCAGGTTTTTAATGTCAGATTATATCCTTCTTCCTGTGGCTGGTTTTTATACCAATTCGCATCCAAATAGGTTTGACGAAGTAGCGCAATCATTCCCATCATTGAGCTGGGATAACTCTGCGAAGAACTTCCTTTATTAAAGGAGTAGTGAGCAGAGGCACGATCTTTAATGATGAGTAGATTTTCTTTTTCATTGGCCAGTGCAACGAAGGTGCCGGTGCCTCTGGCAATCCCATCTCTTACATGGCTTAGCACTGATCCAAACCCGAGTTCACGAAGTGCTTTTGCCTTATTCTCATCGGAGGTAAACACTGTATGCGCTTGCTGTTCACTGCGAATGGATTGATTCCAACCATAGGGGCCTTTTAAACTTGTTTCTAACTGAGAAGATCTAAAGAAATCAAATGGCTGCCCAGCCTGACGTTGCTGTGAGGAAGGAATTCCATAGTCAGCATACAAATCAATAAATGACGGATAAATGAATTTACCACGACAGTCTACTTCCACAGCGCCTTGTGGAACAGATAATCCACTACCCACTGAAACAATTCGTCCATCTCGGATTACCAAAGTAGCATCTGTTAAAAGGGTTGCATGATCCTTTGCAATAGTAGCGTGTGTAAATGCAAAATAGCCTGACCTGGGGTCGGCCACTCCATTTTCTGGAAACGTAGATTGGGCAAATGAAACACCCTTGCTCATTACCAGTAGCAGTAGTGACGCGAATAATTTGTTCAATCGCATAGCCAAAGTTTTAGATGGAAAAAAATACGGACAACAATGATAGGGAATAAGTTTTACTTTTAACTAACCAAAGGCATTTAATTGATGGCTGGTAAAAAACACTTATTTAGCACTACGATTTTAAGCCATCCCCCTATTGATCAGACTGGTACAGAGGAACGTGCAGCAAAATTTACCAAAAGAAGTATCAAGGGCCCTAGTAAAAAACAAGGCCTCCGAATGGTGTTGAGCATGATTGACCTGACAACTCTGGAAGGAAAAGACACGCCAGGAAAAGTCACACAACTTTGTACAAAAGCTAAACAATTACATCATCAAATACCTGATTTACCAACTGTAGCGGCTATTTGTGTTTATCCTTCAATGGTTGGCATTGCCAAGACAGCACTAAAAGGGAGTGCTATCAAAGTAGCTTCAGTGGCCACTGCTTTCCCGAGCGGCCAATCTTCGTTGCGTATAAAATTGGCTGATACGCGTCTGGCTCTTGAACAAGGGGCAGATGAAATTGACATGGTGATTAGCAGAGGTAAGTTTCATAGTGGCGAATACAATTTTGTTTTTGATGAAATAGCAAGTATCAAAGAAGCTTGCGGAAAGGCACGCCTAAAAGTGATTTTAGAAACAGGCGAGCTTGGCACACTGGAGCAAATCAGAAAGGCAAGTGATATTGCTATGCACGCCGGAGCAGATTTCATTAAAACATCAACGGGTAAAATTCAACCCGCTGCTACAATGCCGGTAACATTAACCATGCTTGAGGCAATTAGAGATTACTACTACAATACTGGTAAAATGGTGGGAATGAAACCAGCTGGAGGTATTTCAAAATCAAAATTGGCTTTACATTATTTGGTGATGGTTAAAGAAACACTTGGAGAAGCTTGGTTGGATAAAAAATGGTTTCGTTTTGGAGCCTCCAGCCTGGCCAATGACGTTTTAATGCAGGTAGCCAAAGAAGAAGAAGGCACTTACCAATCTGCTACCTATTTTTCTATTGATTAAAATTTAGTGATGGCCAAACAAAAAAAAGGTACTAAACCCGCATTGATCTGGAACAGCAACTGGGAATATTCTCCTGCACCGGAGAGTGCTAAACCTGCTGCTATTGCTAAAAAATATGAACTTTTCATTGATGGAAAATGGCAGCAACCCGTTGAGAAAAAATATTTCAAAACAATTAATCCAGCTACCGAAGAAGTACTTAGCGAAGTGGCTACTGCAACAAAAAAGGATGTAGATAAAGCGGTTACAGCAGCCCGAAACGCCTATGAGAAATATTGGAAAAAATTGTCAGGAGCGGAGAGAGGAAAATATATTTTTAGAGTGGCACGTATTATGCAGGAGCGCGCACGTGAACTTGCTATCACCGAGACACTTGATGGTGGTAAACCAATCAAAGAGAGCAGAGATTTTGATATACCTACCGCAGCTAATCACTTTTTTTATTATGCTGGATGGGCCGATAAATTAGCCTTTGCGTTTCCCAATCAAAAAGTATCCTCACTAGGTGTAGCCGGACAAATTACACCTTGGAATTTTCCACTGCTCATGGCAGCATGGAAAATTGCCCCTGCCCTAGCCACCGGAAATACAGTTGTACTTAAACCTGCTGAAACAACACCACTCACTACCTTAAAACTAGCCGAGATCATACAAGAAGCTGATCTTCCACCCGGTGTAGTAAACATTATTACTGGCGCAGGTGAAACAGGCGCCCTGTTAACGCAACACCCCAACATCAACAAAATTGCTTTTACAGGTTCCACCGAAGTAGGCAAGTTGATCCAAGCAACCTTAGCCGGAAGCTCAAAAAAACTAACGCTTGAATTGGGGGGCAAAGGAGCCAATATAATTTTTGAAGACGCGCCCATTGATCAGGCCGTTGAAGGTGTTGTCAATGGTATTTTTTTCAACCAGGGTCATGTTTGCTGTGCAGGCTCTCGATTATACGTGCAGGAATCCATTGCA
>DDPN01000156.1:0-493 GCA_002342205.1 Chitinophagaceae bacterium UBA2467
GAATAACGGATGCTTCCACTGTTTTCCCTGGTGTAATTACCAAAGTTGAAATATGGTGGGATAATATAGGAAGCCCTACTGCAGTGTATGTGGACAATAATCCAGTTTCTGGTAGGATATACAGCCATCGCTATCCCAATTTTCAAAGCCCCTTAACAAGGAGTTATCAAATTAGATACAGAGCTTATTCCGGAGGTGTGTGTATGAACGAGAAGCTGACAACAATTACGGTGAATGCGGCGCCTGCTGTCCAGTTTACTGCATTGCCAAACATCTGTTTTGATGCTACGCCTTATCAAATTACGCAAGCCACAGAGACAGGTAGTGTGCCTGGTACTTTCACCTACTTTGGACCCGGTGTTTCAAGTAGCGGCTTATTTACGCCATCCATTGCCGGGGCAGGGGTACATACAATAAAATATCTCTACACTTCTACTACTGGAAGTTGTAAAGACAGCACTACACAGACAATTAAAGTATGGGAAAGAGCACT
>DDPN01000156.1:583-9553 GCA_002342205.1 Chitinophagaceae bacterium UBA2467
AAATTAAATGTGGTTACTAACCATGGTTGTGTGAGCGCAGATAAAATTGTTGCTGTAACAGTTAATCCATTAGCTAGACCCAATTTTTCATTCCCTGCAATTAGCTGTTTGCCCAATGCAAATGTCCAATTTACCAATCAGTCTTCAGTTCCTAACGGTACTGCTTCAACTCTTACCTATTTCTGGGATTTTGGTGATCCGGCAAGTGGAACAGTAAATAATTCTACCTTAACCGATCCGGCTCACGTGTATATTAATCTAGGGCCTTATAACGTTAATTTGGAAGTAACTACTGCGCAAGGCTGTATTCATGATACAACCATTGTGTTAAATACAATTCATCCGCAACCTCAGGCTTCTTTCACTACCGACTTTATCGATGTCTGTATTGGAAGTCCATTTTTATTTACAAGCACTAGCAATGGGGCTGATGGTTCGATTTCTCAATATCATTGGGCTATGGGGGATGGTTCTGTACGAACGCTAAGCAGCTTCTCGTATACGTATGCGGATACGGGCACCTACCAAGTGAGCCATTATATTGTAAATAATTTTGGATGTAGTAGCAATGTTGCTACAAAAACAGTGTATGTAAATGGATATCCTGATGCAGATGCTGGACCGGATAAACTTATGTTGGAAGGCGGACAGGTACAAATTACGCCTCCAAATAATTATCCAATGCCCGTAACATTTGCATGGACACCTGCTACCTACTTAGATGATCCCACTCGACTTGACCCAATTGCAAGACCCCCTGATGACATCACTTATTTACTTACTGTAACTACAAATAAAGGTTGCAGTGACACTAGTTCAATGTTTATAAAAGTCCTTAAAGATCCACCTGTTCCAAACATTTTTTCTCCCAATGGTGATGGCATTCATGATACCTGGGTCATACCATACCTAGATAGTTATCCTGGCTGTACAGTTGAGATCGTAAATCGTTATGGATATCTTATTTACCGGTCAGTTGGATATCCAACTCCTTGGGATGGAAAAGTCAATGGTATAGATGTTCCTGTCGGCACTTATTATTATGTAATTGATCCTAAAAATGGTCGTAAAAAGAAAGCCGGCTATGTCGATATAATTAGATAGAAATGAGACGTCTTTTCAATATAGTAATTTCATTTTTGTGTGTTAGCTTTTACGCATACGGACAACAGCGCCCTCATTATACACAATATGTAATCAATCCATTTATTATCAACCCAGCGATTGCAGGAATTGATAATTATGGAGACTTAAAAGTATCTGCGCGTGATCAATGGGTTGGATTAAAAGGGGCTCCACGAACTTCTTATTTAACTATTCATGCACCGCTTGGTAAAAGTGATTATAGATTAAGTTCAACTTCTTTTGCAGTCCCAGGAAATAACCCCAGAGGTAAATCATATTGGGAAAATTATACAGCTGCTGCCCCACATCATGGGGTGGGGCTAAGTGTTATTAATGACCGCACGGGTAGCTTCAATTTTTTGTCAGCCTCTGCTTCTTATGCCTATCATTTGGGTTTGAATCCCACCACCAATATCTCCGCAGGATTATCTGCAGGTGTTACTTCGATCAGAATTGATAGAACAAATCATGATTTTACAGGATTTGGCGACCCTTCTGATCCTGCTTTTGGTTCCGTTTTGACAGGTGAATTACGTAAGATTAGACCACAGATGGCAGCAGGAATTTGGTTGTATGCACGAAATTATTTTGTGGGCCTCTCTGCACAGCAAATTATTCCTCAAACACTCAGTTTTGTCAATAATGACCCAACAATTTTGACAAAAAGCAAATTGATACCGCACCTATTTTTGACAGCAGGCTATCGATTTATGATAGGTGAGGATTTTAATGCTATTCCCTCCGTCATGATAAAGTATATCAACGGAAGTTCCCGAAATGGCTATCAGCCAGAATTTAATGCAAAGCTTCAGTATCGTGATGTACTATGGATTGGCGGTAGTTATCGATATCGAGACAGCTATGCAGGAATGCTGGGCTTGAACATGGGCAATCGAATTACAGTCAGTTATTCTTACGATCTCCCCGTAAATTCTGATATTATAAGAAATAGTGGGGCAAATATTTTATCACCCTTTCATAATGGAACACATGAATTGGTGATTGGAATACTATTGGGCAATAAGTATAGTGAGGCCTGTCCGCGTTGTTATTGAGGCTTTTTTGCAGCAATTAATTTATTTACCTTTTCTGCAAGCTGGAGTAATTCCTCAAGTGAATTAGTATAATATGTTGAATGGATTGCCTCTACAGCTAATTGAACCGGAGAGCCATTGTGTAAATATCCAATAAGTCGATCGGTAAGCGTCCTTGAAAGCGCCTGACGATCTACAACTGACCAATAAATATGTTTTCTTCCGATTTCTTTTCTGGAAACGAGGCCCTTGAAAAACATTAATTGCATCAATTTCAAAGTAGTAGTATATCCTGTTTTTTTATAAAAATTAATTTGCTGGTGTACATCACGTACTGTAGCTTCATTCTTTTCCCAAAGAATCGATAGAATTTCTAACTCACTTTCTGTGGGTTTGGGTACTTCGCTGGACATCTTCATAGCAGCAGATTTGGTTTGTAAGCTACAACTTATCGTGTAAAAAAAAGCCCCGCTGTAGAAACAGCAGGACTTTTTGTAATGGTTATGATTAGCTTCTTAACAATTATCCTTTGGGCTCTTTGTGCTAAGGATAAAGGTACCGAATGGTTTTGTTGATTTATTAATACCTGCGGGTTGAGAAACGGGCGTCTGTTGTGCAGGTGTTGTGTCTTTATTGTCCAATTGAGCAAGTGTGGGAGCTATTACCAAAGAAACAATAGACATTAGCTTGATCAAAATGTTCATAGAAGGACCAGAAGTGTCTTTAAAAGGATCTCCAACTGTATCACCAGTTACAGATGCTTTGTGGGGCTCTGATTTTTTATAAAACATTTCTCCATTAATCTCAACACCTTTCTCAAAAGATTTTTTAGCATTATCCCAAGCTCCACCAGCGTTATTTTGGAACATTCCCATTAACACGCCACTTACTGTAGCACCGGCTAAAAATCCACCTAATGCTTCAGGGCCTAACAAAAATCCAATAAGCAGGGGAGACACAATAGTAATGGCACCAGGCAGCATCATTTTCTTAATAGAAGCTTCTGTAGAAATTGCTACGCATTTGTCATATTCTGGTTTTCCTGTTCCTTCCATGATGCCTGGAATTGTGCGAAACTGTCTGCGCACTTCTTCAACCATGCTCATGGCAGCTTGACCTACCGCACGAATAGCTAATGAAGAGAAAAGAAGAGGAATCATTCCTCCAACAAATAAAGAAGCCAATACATCAGCTTTATAAATATCAATGTGCTGGTTATTAGGCATAGCCACTCCTACAAAAGCAGCAAACAAGGCTAATGCAGTTAAAGCAGCTGAAGCAATAGCAAATCCTTTACCAGTTGCTGCAGTAGTATTACCAACTGCATCTAATACGTCTGTTTTTTCACGAACATCTTTAGGTAATTCACTCATTTCAGCAATACCACCCGCATTATCTGCAATAGGACCAAAAGCGTCAATTGCTAGTTGCATTGCTGTTGTTGCCATCATACCAGCTGCAGCAATAGCTACTCCGTATAATCCAGCAAATTGATAGGATCCAAAAATACCTGCAGCTAAAACTAAAATGGGTAAGAAGGTAGACTCCATTCCAACAGCTAATCCTCCAATTACGTTTGTTGCATGACCAGTTGAAGATTGTCTGATTATGGATAGGACGGGTCTTTTACCCATTGCAGTATAATACTCTGTAATGATACTCATTAATGCACCAACTGCAAGGCCTACACCAATGGCGCCTAAAACGCCCCATTTAGTAAATATGAAACCTCTTAGCTCCATTGCTTCTGGCAAAATATAATAGACAAGTGCAGCTGAAGCAATAGCAGTTAACACAATAGAACCCCAATTTCCCATGTTCAATGCCTTTTGAACATTGTCCGTATTAATACCAGCTGCATCACTAACGCGTACAAACCAAGTACCAACAATTGAGAAAAGTATTCCTACACCCGCAATTAACATTGGTAATATAATAGGAGAGTAACCGCCTAAAATATCTGTGCCAAATACAACTACTGTCTGTTGACCTAATACAATTGTAGCCAATACAGTTGCTACATAAGAACCAAATAGGTCGGCACCCATTCCTGCTACGTCACCAACATTATCACCAACGTTATCAGCAATTGTTGCTGGATTACGAGGATCGTCTTCAGGAATTCCAGCTTCTACTTTACCTACCAAGTCAGCACCTACGTCAGCAGCTTTAGTATAAATTCCGCCACCTACGCGGGCAAATAACGCAATTGATTCAGCTCCTAATGAGAAACCTGTCAACACTTCGATGGTGCGGATCATTTCATCTGAATTGACAGCAGCATCTGGAGCAAACACCTGCTTTAAAATAATATAAAGTCCGCCAAGGCCAAGAACGGCTAAACCTGATACCCCAAGTCCCATTACGGCACCGCCGGTAAAAGAAACTTGTAGTGCCTTACTAAGACTTGTACGGGCTGCCTGTGCAGTTCTAACATTTGCTTTAGTTGCCACTTTCATCCCTATATATCCAGCAGTAGCACTAAACACAGCTCCCACAACAAAGGCGACAGCAATTGACCAATGTGAGTGTGGATTAGTACTGGCCATGAGGGCCAAAAGGATACCTACAATAACAACAAAGTAGCCTAGAATCTTCCATTCAGCTTTTAAAAAGGCCATTGCACCCTCGGCAATGTAATTGCTGATCTCTTTCATACGATCAGTACCTGCATCTTGTTTAGAAACCCAATTAAACTTTACAAGGGTGTAAAGCAAGCCGATCAGGCCAAACACGGGCACCAGATAAATCAGTTTTTCCATAAAATTTGTTTCAGCAGTTCGGTTTAATGTGATCTTTTAATGAAGAGGTAAAAGGTACTTTTCGTTCCATTTTACCGGCCGGCAAAGATAGGCATCTAGCCTCTAAATTGGAGCAATTTTGCCTATGTTTTTATGGGTAATTAGGGGAGGGTAGTTGGACCTTTAATTTCTGAAAATCAACTGTTTCCATGCAGCTCCCATCGAATGAATTAAATCGGTAACGCTCATTCCCTGTTCGGTGTGTTCTTGGGCAGCAATATCGCCAGCTAAACCATGAAGATAGACCCCAATTTTTACAGCTTGATCTGAAGGATAGCCTTGCGCTAGTAAAGAGGTCAAAATTCCTGTAAGTACGTCTCCTGATCCTCCTCTTGACATACCAGGGTTGCCCGAAGTATTGAAAAGATGAACTCCTGTGGGACTGGCAATAAAACTATGATGGCCTTTTAAAACAATAAAAACGTTCAGCTCTTTTGCTTTTTGTATAGCCACCTGGATAGAGTCAAAATCATTTTCAGATGTGCCAAATAATCGACTGAATTCTCCAGGATGAGGAGTTAGAATAGAATGAGGAGGAATTTTTTTAAGCAGAATGGGGGTTACTGAGAGTATGTTCAGTGCATCCGCGTCAAGTACAATCGGACTTTTATATTTTTCTAATAGTGATTCTAGCATTCCAACCGTATCACTATTTTGTCCAATACCAGGACCTATACCAATTGCATTAAAAGGGGAGAGGTTGGTAGGAAAACTAGAAATATGTGTTTCTTTTGAATCCATATTCACCATTGCTTCTGGCAAGCATGATTGCATAATCTGATACCCATAGCCTGGGATTTGACAAGTCAATAAACCTATACCTGCTCTTAATGCACCTTGCGCTGCTAAAACTGCTGCTCCCATTTTTCCTACACTTCCTGCAATCAATAGACCATGGCCAAAATTTCCCTTGTGTGAAAACCGATTTCTTTTTTTTAGTAGCTGAACAATAGAATGTTTTTCGATTGTTTCAAATTGACTGTGTGTGTACTGGTAAAATGACGGGTGAAGTTGAATATCGAGTAAATGAACTTCACCAATTTTAGAGTCATTTTCAGCGACATAAAATGCCAATTTGTTTGTAAAGCTGAGTGTATGATCTGCCTCTATTGAAATATTATTTTTTGAGGATCGATCGCAAAAAAGCCCACTTGGAATATCGATTGATACAATTGGATTAGATGACAAATTAATCTGTTGCACGAGTTGTGCTGAGAGCCCCTCTAACTTGCGATTCAAACCGGATCCGTATAGGGCATCAATAACGACAGCTCCTTCCCGGATAGGATAAATATGATTTTCACTTTGGATATATTGAATCTGCACAGTAGGATACTGGTGAAGTCGAGCAAGGTTTTGTTGAAAATCATCCGTACCAGGAAATCCAAATTCCAGTATGTGAATTTGAACTTCTTTCCCTTTTTCCGCTAATAACCGTGCAATTGCTAAACCATCGCCTCCGTTATTTCCTTTACCACAAAAAATATTGAATGAGGAACATGCGGAAAAATTTTCTTCAATCCAAGTTGCACATTGTTCAGCAGCTCGTTCCATCAAGTCAATCGACCTGATGGGTTCTTCTCTAATAGTATACTCATCCCAAGCACGAATCTCTTCTGCAGAAAATATTTTCATGGATTAAAGTTCCGAAATTCTGAAACGTAATCCATCACTCGTCCTCACCAAGAAATTCATTGTTATAAGGACCAAAAAGACCATATAAACGGGTAGCAGTCGAGTAGATCTGACGATTAAACTTATTTCCAAGAATGATAATCGTCACCTTTTCATCCGTTAAACGTGCAAATGCTGCGTTATTGCCATGCCACCTTCCAAAATGGTAAACTACTTTTTTACCATTCCTAAGTAATTTTAACCGAAATCCCAATCCGTAATTATTTTGACCAGGCCTTTCAAAACTGTAGGGTGTAAAGGCAGCTTTTAACAAAGAATCTCCAACTAGTTGTTGGGTATACAAAGCCTGATCCCATTTTAAAAGGTCACGAGGGGTACTATAAATATTTTTATCTCCGTAGGTTAAATCCAAATGATCAAATGGCCATGAACGACCCGCATAGTCATACGAAAGTGTAGCGCGGTTTGAATCAGCTGGTTGAAATACGAAACTATTTTTCATTCCCAAGAAATTGAAAATAGCTTTTTGCAAGTATGTTGGGTAAGAAAGACCAGTAACTTTCTCTAGCACACTTGCTAATAATAAATAATTAGTGTTGCAGTATTCAAAATGTGTATTAGGTGCGGCGTGACGAGGCGGTTTATTTTGAATAATATAGTTGATGACATCCGTATTTGTTACGGCCTCTTTAGTAAAGTTTGTAACAGCAGGCTCCATGAAGTACACATAATTGGGTAGCCCGCTTCGATGATTCAATAGATCCCTTATAGTAATGCCCGGGTAGGGCCATGCTTTAAAAAAAGATTCGATCTTGTCCGTTAGTGATAACTTGTTGTCCTGAATCAATTGAAGAATGGCTATGGCTGTAAATGTTTTACTCGTTGACGCAATATGCAATGAAGCACTTTCATCTAGTGGATCCTTTTTTTGGGGAAGATCTTTAAAACCTTGGTAGTTCTCATATAATACATGCCCGCCTTTTGCAACTAATATGCCGCCATTGAAAGCACCTGGATATCGAAGCAGTGACTCTTGGAAGTAAGCTTGTATTTGTTTCGAAAGTTTATTTTTTTTCCACTGTTCTAGTTTAGACAAGGGTGGGGGAATGTAGGGTAGCGCAGGAGAAATGGATGATTCTTTCAGACTGCATGCAATCAAAAATGTCGTCAGTACGAAGAAACAAACAAGCGTTAGGCGCATTCAAATAGAAATTTTTGAAATCGCTCAAAGGTAGGGACTCCGCCAATTTGGTAATATATTTGTTATATATGTCAGTGAAGAATTTAACCAGCTATCCAAAAGAAAAGATTAAAATCTTATTTCTTGAAAATATCAGTGAAACGGCAGTTAAAAATTTCCGTTCCAATGGTTATGTTCAAATTGAAAAAATCAGTCGTGCATTAACGGAGCAACAATTAATAGAAGCAATCAAAGACGTACATATATTAGGCATTCGTTCTAAAACTACAATCAGCGAGAAAGTATTATCCGCAGCAAAAAAATTACAGGCCATAGGCTGTTTTTGTATTGGTGTAAATCAAGTAGACCTGCAGGCCGCCACCAAAAGAGGAATAGCCGTTTTTAATGCCCCTTATTCAAATACACGATCTGTTGCCGAATTAGTCATTGGCGCTTCTATACTTTTAATTAGAAGGATCCCTGAAAAGAATAAAGCGGCACATGCGGGGATATGGATGAAGGAAGCTAAAAATAGCTTTGAATTAAGAGGTAAGACCATAGGTATTGTAGGATATGGAAATATAGGAAGCCAGGTGAGTGTATTGGCTGAGTCGATGGGTATGCGGGTCCTTTTTTATGATATTGAGAAGAAGTTACCTCTAGGAAATGCGCAGGAGTGTCGTACATTAAAAGAACTAGTGAGTCAGTCTGATATCGTAACCTTGCATATCCCGGAAACAAAACAATCTAAGAACTTAATTAACAAAGGCATCTTACGCTCTTTTAAAAAGGGGGCTATTTTAATAAATTATGCACGTGGAGAAGTGGTTGACTTAGAGGCCTTGTCAAAAGCGATAGCTGAAGAATTAATTGGAGGTGCTGCAATTGATGTCTTTCCAAATGAACCCGAAAAAAATGGTGATCATTTCTTGTCACCCCTTCAAAATTTGCCTAATGTTATCCTAACACCACATATTGGAGGTAGTACGGAGGAAGCCCAGCAAAATATTGGAGAAGATGTAAGCCATAAACTCTTCAATTATTTGGAGCGCGGAATCAGTTTTGGCTCGCATACTGTCCCGGCCTTGGCATTGCCTCCTCAAGAAGGAGCCCACCGGATTTTACATATCCATCGAAATGTTCCTGGTGTTTTATCAGCAATCAACACTTCCCTTTCAAGTAATAATGTAAATAT
>DDPN01000156.1:9560-22244 GCA_002342205.1 Chitinophagaceae bacterium UBA2467
TATATTGATCATAAACTATCTTCAAAGGCACAATCCTTGCTCAAGGAGGTTCCGGCAACTATCAAGACCAGGCTGCTTTATTAGTCTATTTATTCCTATAATTTATATTATGTTAAATAGGTAATTGTAAAAGAAACCACCCTAAAGGTGGCTTCTGCTTAATTAGTTCTTGATAGTCTCATACCGATCATTCCACTTCTTCTCTTCAGCCTCCCACTTAGCTTTGTCGGTTAAATTTTTGGCCTTACCTGCCATCGCCTTTTTAAAACCATAAATGTCAGAAAGGTATCCGCAAACCTTCTTATACTGTTGCTTGTCTCTAGGTTCTAATTCACCCTTTTCAGCCCTTTCTGAGAAAATACCTGCCGCTGCTAAATATGGTTCTCTTGCACCATCCATAGTATCACCATACTCTTTATCCAAGGCATCTCTTTTAGCCACATCTTCTTTAGAAGCCATGGTGCCAGGCTTTGTCCTTGCTTTCATATCCTGGGCGTGCTTGTCCCTCTTTGCGTTGACACGTGCAGCCTTATTGATGAAATGATCTCCGATGTATAGATATGGAATTTCATTACCCGCTTTTGCTTTGGCTGATCTGATGAATGCGTCTACCATTTTCTTTTCTAACTCATTGAAATTTTCTGGTAAAATCGCTCCTTCTTCATCTCGTGGATTCAGCGTGTCAAAAATGATCTCACCGAGTACTTGGTTAGCTTTAAAATTTGTAGGATCGGTCGCTAATACTTCGTCAATTGCCTTTAGTTTTTCCTGGAATGTATTAACAAGGCCTACAGCAAAGTCTACTTTATCAAAATCGAAGTAATCACTCTTTGGGTAAACCTCTTTACCAAGCTTCTTATATTTTTCAAAGCTCTCCATATCCTTTCTACCAAAGTGATAGGTTACTAAGTAACGATAAACACCCTCATATCCATCACCTCCCACTTTGGCGTCTGCTAGTTTTGTGTAGTAAGCTGCAGCCTCCTCTTTAAAACCTCCTGTTTCTGCAGTGATGGCTGCAAGAATTAAAACATTTGTATCCAGCGTTGAGGTTAAAACCTTTTGTTTGATTAAAAGATCTGAATAGAAAATTGCTTTTCTTAATTTACCAAGACCTTTCTCGTATTCTTTTTTATTGTAATCGTTAAAACCGAAAGTGTAATAATTAGAATACAGAGTGATAATACCATTTTGGTAGATTGGCTCTCCAATTAAAGACAAATTGGGATCCATTTCTTTGTATTTTAAAAAAGCCGCATCCGCTTCTTCGATTAGTTGTAAGCCGAGAGGCGTATCTTTTTTCCCTTCCAAACCTGAAACACCAGCATATACAGAAGTCTTTAGGATAAACGCTTCTGGCTTTGCTGTAAACTTGGCGTTTGTAAAAGATTTATCTAAATCAGTTTTTGCTTTTTCTAACTGATTCAGCATGACTAATGTTTTAACAGGGTCGTAGTTCTGGCTCCACAAAGTTGTAAAAACAAATAAGCCAAAAAATGCAAGCAAGCTATTTTTCATACAAGTAGGTTGAATTCTAAAGTTACAATTAAATGTTTTTGTTATTATGACTGGGTTTCTTCTGGCTGTGATTCAGCATCAGCGGCAGGCTCTTCTTCTCTATCATTTAGATTTGTGATAGCAGCAATATCATCCCCATCGTCTAGTCTTATTAATTTAACACCCTGCGTAGCACGACCCTGTTCACTAATACCGCTTACAGGCATTCTTATCGTTACGCCGCTTTTACAAGTAATCATCAAATCTTCTTCAGGCGATACGTCCAAAATGCCCACCAAACTTCCTGTCTTCTCGGTAACGTTTATTGTTTTCACTCCTTTACCGCCTCGGTTGGTAAATCGGTATTCATCAATTGGTGTTCTTTTGCCATACCCTTTTTGACTGACTACCAAAACAGTTCTAGTATTTTGTTCAGTTGGATTGACGCAGACCATACCCACTACTTCATCACTGGAGTCGTCAACTTCTATTCCGGCAACACCAATTGCTCCCCGGCCAGTGGGTCTCACTTTCTCTTCTGCAAATCGAATGGCTCTTCCACTTTTAACAGCCATCATAATTTCTGAGTTGCCATCTGTAAGACGCGCTTGTAATAATTCATCTCCTTCAACAATCGTTATTGCATTAACACCCGTTTGACGAGGACGACTAAAATCTTCTAGCGCTGTTTTTTTGATTACTCCTTTCTTCGTACAAAGAACTATAAAGTGCGACTGTACAAAAGCTTCGTCTTTTAAATCTTTAACATCCAGAATGGCTCTTACCTTATCATCGGGCGGCAATTGCATTAAATTTTGAATTGCTCTACCCTTTCCAGTTTTTTCACCCTCAGGTATTTCATAAACATTCAACCAATATACTCTTCCTTTTTCAGTAAAGAAAAGCATCGTGTGGTGAGTAGAGGCCACAAATAAATGCTCAATGTAATCTTCATCTCGCGTGCGTCCGCCAATGACTCCCCTGCCGCCTCTGCGTTGTGAGCGATACTCTTCTGCAGGAGTACGTTTGATATAACCAAGATGAGAGATCGTTATAACAACATCCTCTTCTTTAATCAGGTCTTTAATTTTTACTTCGTCGTCCAGGTAGGTTATTTCTGTCTTTCTCTCATCGGCGTATTTTTCTTTTATCTCCAGTAACTCTTTTTTGATTACCTCATAACGTTTAGCCTGGTCATTTAGTAACTCCTCTAGCGATTGAATTAATTTCATCAGCTCATCATATTCCTCGCGAATTTTATCGCGCTCCATGCCGGTCAAACGCTGTAATCGCAATTCCAATATGGCTTTTGCCTGAATCTCATCCAAACCCCATCCCGCTGCAATCAATTTATCTTTGGCAATTTCTGGCGTCGCAGCACTGCGAATCAACGCAATCACCTCATCCAAATGATCGAGCGCTATCAAGTAGCCTTTTAAAAGATGTGCTCTTTTTTGAGCTTCCCCTAATTCAAATTTTGTTCTGCGAACAACAACCTCATGTCTAAAATCTACAAACTCCTGAATCAGGTCTTTGAGATTTAATGTCCTTGGTCTGCCTCTAACAATCGCAACATTATTGATGCCATAAGAAGTTTGAAGATCAGTATGCTTGTAAAGCTGATTGATTATCACATTAGCGATCGCATCTTTTTTCAGCTCAATAACAATACGCGTTCCTTCTTTTTGGTTTGATTCATTATTAACATGTGTGATACCTTCTATCACTTTGTCGTTTACGAGCTCACCAATTCTATTGGTAAGGGCATCTCGGTTCACCTGATACGGAACTTCTGTAATGATAATCTGCTCTCTTCCTCCAGACTTGGTTTCTACACTAGATTTTCCTCGTACTACGACTCTGCCTCTTCCAAAATGCATAGCAGCTTTAACCCCTTCCATTCCATAGATTACACCACCTGTTGGGAAATCGGGTGCTTTCACAAACTGCATCAACTCATCAACTGTGATTTCTCTATTATCAACAAGTGCTATACAACCATCAATAACCTCACCAAGGTTGTGCGGCATCATGTTAGTGGCCATTCCAACTGCAATTCCACTTGAACCATTGACAAGCAGTTGAGGAATTCGTGTCGGAAGAACCGTAGGCTCTTCTTCGGAGTCGTCAAAGTTCAGTTGGAAGTCTACCGTTTCTTTTTCAATATCATCCAACATGTGCTCGGATAACTTCTCCAATCGAGCCTCTGTATAACGCATGGCCGCTGGCCCATCGCCATCCTGGTTACCAAAATTTCCTTGACCATCAACAAGCGTGTAACGCATACTCCATTCCTGTGCCATACGAACCATGGCATCATAAACGGATGAATCACCATGCGGGTGGTATTTACCAAGTACCTCTCCGACAATACGTGCAGACTTTTTATAGGCTTTGTTATGATTAAGCCCCAATTCATTCATGGCATAAAGAACCCTTCTGTGAACAGGCTTTAAACCATCTCTGACATCAGGTAATGCTCTACCCACAATTACAGACATGGAATAGTCAATGTAAGCGGTTTTCATCTGCTCTTCGATGTGAACAGGAATGATCCGGTTATGGTCATTTGTTTCAAGTGGATTCTGTAAATCTTCCATGTTTTTCTGAGGGTTTGTAAAGACCTTTTTTCTCTATGAATCAAGGTCTGCAAATCTACCTTTTTAAACCCTTATTTCCCAGTAAAAATGGCCTCATTTGAGAGCTATTTTATCCACTAGTGTTAATTAAAAAAGGGGATATTTGACCTATGAAAACGATCCTGATTTTGGGGGCTGGAAAAAGTGCAACGGTGCTGATTGAATTCCTTCTTTCTCAGGCCCCTCAATTTTCATGGAAAGTACAGGTTGCGGATGCAAATTTGTCTGCAGCAAAGCTGAAAATCGGCACCTCTATGTGGGGGGAAGGCGTAAAGCTAGATGTGACGGAGGATGCTTCCCGACGAGAATTAATTGGTCAGGCAGACCTGGTAATTTCATTGCTACCCCCTCACTTGCATATCCTGGTTGCCAGGGATTGTCTTTTACTAGGTCGTAGCTTATTTACTGCCTCTTACATTGATGAGGAGGTAAAGCAATTAGCTGCTGAAATTGAGAAAAAGGGATTGCTTTTTTTGTATGAAATGGGCTTGGATCCCGGAATCGACCATATGAGTGCAATGGCATTAGTGGATGAAATAAAATCAAAGGGCGGGAATATTTTATCGTTCATTTCGCACTGTGGAGGTTTGGTTGCAACTGATTCAGATAACAACCCTTGGCACTATAAAATAAGCTGGAATCCCTCTAATGTGGTTCAAGCGGGTAAAAATGGTGCTTTGTATAGATGGAATAGTAAAACAGTCCAATTAAACACGGAGGAGTTATTTGCGGAAATTAGACCAGCAACGATTCAACATGCAGAGTCGTTGGCTTGGTATCCTAACCGAAATTCGCTATCCTATTTGGAATTATATGGGCTTGACAACATTACAACTTTCATTAGAACAACTTTACGTCACCCCAATTTTATAAAAGGTTGGCATCGTCTTGTTCAATTAGGATTTACCCAGGATAATCCCATAATAGTTAGTAGAAACACAACTTATGCAGACCTGGTGCAGCAATTTTTAGCAGTAAATAAATTCCAGATTGACTTTAATCAGATGATTGAAAATGATGACGAGCTTGCTCAATTATTTCAATCGTTGGGTTTCATGGATACGGACTCTATTGCGCAGAAGAACGAATATTCACCAGCCACTTTTTTGCAAGAATGCCTGGAGAAAAATCTAAAAATGGAAGCAGTAGACAAAGACCGTGTTGTAATGCAGCATGAAATAATCTATGAGTTAAATGGACAAAAAAGGCAACTTGTAAGTACGCTGGATATAGAGGGAGCTGATGCAATTCACACCGCAATGGCTAAAACAGTGGGGCTTCCGCTTGCTTTAGCAGCTGTTTCTTTTTTGAAAGGAGAATTGCAAATGAAAGGATTAAAAGTGCCGATACACTCCACTATTTACAAAGCCATCTTACCTAAGCTAAAAGCGCTAGGTATCCATTTTCAAGAATCAGAAATTGTACTGAAAAATTATTGATCAGCTAGTTGAAGAATTATCTCCCACTCCTCCGCTGTTACCGGCTGAACAGATAACCGACTCTGTTTCAAAAGAGCCATATTTTGTAATTTCTTCTCTGCTTTTATCTCGGATAGAGGAATTGTTCTCTTTAATTTTTTAACAGGACTAACATCAACAACAACCCAGGCTGTTTCTGCAGTTGTTGGATCTTGATAATGCTCTTTACAAATTTTTACTATTCCAACAATTTCAACACCCTCATTGCTATGGTAAAAAAAAGCTAAGTCACCCTTTTTCATCGCTCGTAAGTTATTACGAGCTGCGTAGTTTCTAACGCCATCCCAATGGGTGCGCTTGTCTTTTACTAACTGATCCCAAGAATATTTAAAGGGTTCTGATTTTAAAAGCCAATATGCCATAACTATCAGTTTTACCAACCTGAAGCTAACACGTCTGCGAGGTGCAACGGTTTAATAGAATACCCTTTTTGCTGAATATATCCATTGAGATGCATCAGGCAAGAAAGGTCTGTTGAAATTAAATAGTTTGCTTTTGTGGCCAGGGCATTTTCTACTTTTTGCTCTGCCATAGCCATTGAAATATTCTCATATTTGACAGCAAAGGTTCCACCAAATCCACAACAAGTTTCCGTTTCATTCATCTCCACTAATTCAAGTCCTCCTACGTTTTTTAACAGCGTACGAGGCTCCTCTTTTATTCCACATTCGCGTAATCCAGCGCAGGAATCATGATAGGTTGCCAGCCCAGTTAGTTTAGCACCAAACTGCGTCACACCAAGTTGATGACAGAGAAAAGAAGAAAATTCAAAAATTCGTTGCTTCATTTCCTGTACTTCATGATGCAGCGACGAATTATCAAACAATCGGGAGTAATAATTTTTAACGAATCCAACGCAGGAAGCACTGGGTGCAACAATCGGGTCAGTTCCATTAAAATCACTGATAAACTTTTGACATACTGCTTTCGACTCTTCCCAGTAGCCTGCATTGAATGCAGCTTGACCACAGCAGGTTTGTCTGGAATTATAAGTAACGGTACAACCCGCTTTCTCTAACACTTTAATCATGTTAAAAGCGGTATCAGGATACAGCTGATCAACAAAACAGGGTATGAAAAGCTGGACGTTCAATAAATTTTATATTAATCGTTAGAAGAATACACTCCCAGTCTAGCTAAGTTCTTTTCGGCATCAAAAGACTGCTGACTACGTGGGTACTTCTTTCTAATCTGCTCATAAAGCGAAGTCGCTTCTGATGTGTTTTTCAACACCTGATCAGCAAAATAAGCAGCCATAAATAAGTACTCGGGAGAATTGACTTCATCTTCCTCAAAATGAGCTGCGGCCTTTTTGTAAAACTCCAATGCTTGATCATTTTTCCCACTGTCAGCATAGGCATCCCCAAGTAATTTGTAGGCTCTTGCCTGTGTAATTTTAGAAGAGGTGCTAAATTTTTCAAGGTAAGAAATTGCTTTAGCGTTGTCTCCTAATTTGAGAAAACAACTGCCCGCATAAAAACAAGCTAAGTTTGAAGTTTGTGTTCCGCTATACTTTTCAATGACTTTGATAAAGCCTAAATTTTGCCCGTCACCGTTTAATGCAAGGGCAACAGAATCTTTTCGATAGTACTCTTCCGCACGAAATATTGCTTCTAAAGCTTTCTTTTCTCTGGGAAGCTGATAAAACTGCTGATAAGAATACCAGGCAGCTACCAAAGCAATTATCACTAATGCAAATAAGCTGATTTGTTTACTGTATTTGTTCCAGAAGTTAATTACCGGAGTTAAAGGTTGTTGCGATTCTGTCATATTAAAAAGATTAGAAGTATTATTATGAATTAGTCAGTAATGAAGGGGTACGCAGGATCGATATAAATATCTTTTAAAACTTCACTGTCATCTGGCCAAGGACTTTCTTCGGCAAATTGAACAGATGCAGCAACCATTTGATCAACACGTTGATTAATCTGATCAATTGCTTCTTGTGAAGCCATTCCTTCTTGCAAAATAGTCCCTAGTACCAGCTGAATTGGATCTTTAGATTTATAATCGTCTACCTCTTCTTTGCTACGGTATTTCTGAGGATCACTAATGGAGTGCCCTTTATAACGATATGTTTTTATTTCTAGTAAAGTTGGACCTCCTTTCTCACGTGCACGATTTACAGCACGACTCACTCCGTTGTGTACAGCCTCCGCGCTCATCCCGTCTATAATGTCTGCTGGCATTTCGTACGCGTCAGCTAATTTGTAAATATCAATTACATTGGAAGTACGCTGAATGGAGGTTCCCATTGCATAGTTATTGTTCTCACAAATAAATACGACAGGAAGCTTCCAAAGCATAGCCAAATTAAAAGTTTCATGTAGCATACCTTGACGTGCAGCACCATCACCGAAAAAAGCAAGTACTACGTTGTCGGTATTACGATATTGTTCAGCAAAAGCCAGCCCGGCTCCAGTTCCAATTTGAGCTCCAACAATTCCATGACCACCGTAGAAATTATTTTCCTTGCTAAAGAAGTGCATACTTCCACCTTTTCCCTTCGCACACCCTGTTGCTTTACCGTATAATTCTGCCATGCAGCTGTTAACTGTTACTCCCTTTGCAATAGCCAATCCATGATCACGATAAGCAGTAATGAAAAGGTCAGATGGTCTGGTGGCCGTCATACAACCCGCAGCTATTGCTTCTTGCCCCACATAAGCATGAAAGAATCCTCTTATTTTTCCCTCCATTTTATACTTCTCTTCCGCCATCAGTTCAAATTGCCTGATCAGCTGCATCAGCTCATACCAATAGAGGTAGGTTTCCTTGGAGAATTTGCTGTTCACGAGGTTCAATTTTGAGTCGCAAAAATAAGGGAAAGACCCCATATTAGGTAAATTGCAGTCTGTCATGAGTCAGCTCCGAGAAATAGCCCTTTTCCAGTTTAAAAACTACCCAGAAAAAAGACTTACTTTTTCTAAACGAATTATTGGATTTACAGGGAAAAATGGAGTTGGGAAAACCAATCTTTTAGACGCAATCCACTACCTGGGGTTAACCAAAAGCTATTTTGGAAAAACAGATTTACAATCAGCTCATTTTGGTCAGCAGGGCTTCCGTATCCAGGGATTATTTGAGAAAAATGGAAAGATCGATGACGTGAGTTGCATATACCGAGAAAATGGTAAAAAAGAGATTTCGATTAATGGGAACATACTACCCCGCAACACCGAACATATTGGACAATATCCTATTGTTTTAATAGCCCCAGATGACATTCAATTGATCACAGGAGAGAGTCGAGACCGAAGAGTATTTATTGATCAGTTGATCTCCCAGTTGGACACATCCTACCTCCATCACTTGCTCTCCTACAACCGACTGTTACAGCAGCGAAATGCCTTGTTGAAAGAAATGGCAGCAAAAAGGCTTTTTGAAGATTCACTTCTTGATGTACTAGACCAACAGCTAGTCCCCTACGGTTTATTAATATTCGAGAAGAGAAAGAAAATCTTAGAAGAGCTAATCCCGATAGCCAAGGAAATTTACGAGCATTTAGCTAGTTCGCCAGAAAAAACAGACACAGAATTACTAGGCTTATTTTATAAAAGCGAGCTTGAAAAGACAGAGTTCAGTGAGCTCTTAAAAATGAGCAAGAGTAAAGATCTTTATCTGCAACGCACAACTAAAGGCGTACATCGCGATGACCTGGAATGTTTATTCCAAAACCACCCATTCAAACAAATTGCCTCACAGGGACAGCGAAAAAGCTTATTATTTTCATTAAAATTGGCCGCTCTTCAATTGTTAGACAATAACCATTCAAATCCACCCCTTTTGTTGCTGGATGATTTTTTTGAAAAATTAGATGATTCCAGAATAGAAAATCTTTTACAATTAGTATGTAATCAAGTTCGCTCCCAAGTATTTTTATCGCACACCTCTTCTGAAAAACTTCATTTCCATCTCAAAAAGATAAATGTGCCTTACGAGATATTTGAAATTACTGGCACTTAACTTTGTATTATGTCCACCTACTCACTCTCAGAGGCTTTACAAGTTTTTTTAAAGGAAAGTAGAATTAAAGACGAAATGCTTGCCTTGCAAATTCAAGATGCTTGGGAGACCATTATGGGAAAGACAATTGCTCGCTACACTGACCAAGTTAGAATACACGGAAATAAATTACATATCCATACCAAAGTAGGCCCCCTTCGAAATGAATTAATTTATCAACGTGAAACTGTAATACAAAAAGTAAATGCCTTTTTGGGATCGGTGATTGTCAACGAAGTGATCGTACACTAAGTTGACCTAGAAGTCGACTGCTGCTTTTTTTCTAACAACTTTACCTTTCGAAAGTAAATAGATACAGGGGCTTGTTCTGGCANNGCTTTTAAGTCACATTTAAAAACTGGCCAACCGGAAAATCGAGTAGAGGACAGTAGTTTTCGAGTTTCTTCAAACTGTGCTGTAACGATAAAAACAGGAATGGCAGGGTTATACTCTTGTAACGCAAGCCGGTCTAATGCAGAAAAGTTCTCTTTTAAATCATTTGCCCTTTCGGAAAAAATTAAAATTGCAGTAGGCAACTGAAGAATAATATCCGTTGAATCAGTATTGGTAACACCGGTAAGATAAAAGCCTTTAATGGGGGGCTCCATATTCTTTCCTTTTCTAATAATATGGTCTTCGCGTTTTACGAACTTGTACGTTTGGCTAGTAAAATCAGAAGGAAAATCATTGGCAGTAAATCGAACTAACTCCTTTCCTTTTTGGTAAGTAAAATAGATGACAGTGCTATCAGGTACAGCATTTGAAGGAACTTTTCTTCCCTCGACTAAATCAGAACCTTCTTTAAAAGGAAGGCAATCTAAAATGGGAAGATGCGCCAAGAGATAAATTTGAAGTAATACGATTAGAAACCCTAAAAAGAAACTGTAAAAACCACTATACAAAAGAATGGGCTTGGACGAGGTGTCTTTCTTATGAATGAATATGTAAATAAGTAACAAAAGCGTCAAAACCACATCTTTGAAAAATGAAATTTGTGGAGTTAAGGGTAAACAATCTCCAAAACAGCCACAATTTTTAGGCAGTCCGGTCCAATAGGTATACCCCGTTAAAAAAGTAAAAAAAAGTACCAATCCTAAAATTGCTTTGTTCGTCAAAGAAGGTTTCCACTTTAAAAAAAGTGCAACGCCCAAAACAATTTCTGCAGTATTTAAAATAACAGCGAGGTATAACGTATAATCGTTCAAGCCATGAACACCCCAAACCTCAAAAAATTCTTGCATTTTAAAACTAAGACCTTTAGGGTCATTAGCTTTAATGAGACCAGAGAAAACAAATAAAATGCTTACAAAATAGCGTATGAAAAGACTGATCCCCCTCATAGTAGAATCAAGGCAAATACGGCGTAATTAATAATATCCAAATAATTGGCATCAATACCCTCGCTAATGATAGTTTTACCATCATTGGCAAGTATCTGTTTGATTCGCTGTAGTTTCATTAAGATGAGATCAACAAAACTCTCCTGACTCATATCTCGCCAAGCTTCTCCGTAATCATGATTCTTATTTAGCATCAAGGACTTTGCTTTATTAATTTCTAAGTCATACAAAGAAGATAATTCTGTAACAGGAATTTCCTCTTTTCCCTGTGCCGGAAGCTGAAGTTGTAATAAGCCAATGACTCCATAATTTATGATTCCCTTGAACTCAGCAGCAATGTCATCATCAACAAGCTGTTTCCCCTTTTGCTGAATTGTTCTAATCCGTTGTGCTTTTATAAAAAGCTGATCAACCACAGAAATGGTTCGAAGGACTCTCCAGGATGTGCCGTAATCGGTCGCTTTTTTAATAAAAACATCCTTACAGCCAGTCACAACCTGATCATACTGTAAGGATGTTTCACTCATACGAAAGCTATATTAAGAGAGGGTTAGTTCAGTTTAATCTACTTAGCAGGATCTGGTGCCTTTGTCTGCACATCTAATACTGTTACTTCAAACAACAAATGGTCATAGGGTTTGATAGGGCCTCCTGGAGGAGGTGCAGCACCATAACCTAACATGGAAGGAATGTATATAGTAGCCTTACCCCCTTTCTTCAAAAAGGGCATCGCATCGTCAAATCCTTTGATCATCTGGCCCACCCCAACTGAAAAACGAAGTGGTTCCATATGTTTAAAAGTTGAATCAGTGTTACTATCAAAAACTTTACCTGCGAATGTTTTACCGGTGTAATTCACAGACACATATTCTCCTTTCTTGATAAAATCACCATTTCCAGGTTCTGTTATCTCTACGTATGCACCAGCTGGAGTCCGTTGAATGCTTGAAAGTTTTGCACCAATGAATTTTTCAACCTCTCCTTTTTCTCTGGCTGCGTAAGCTTCATTTTCTTTTTTCTCATCAATAGTTTTTAGGCTATCATTTTCAAAAATGCCTAACACTTTTATGTAAGTAAGAATTCGATCACCTTTTTTGAATTCAGGAGGTAGATTTCCAGCAGGAAGACGTTTTAAAAATGTGTCCATCATTTGAGTAGCAGCCACAGAGTCACCTACATGCAGAAGTGTCCATAGTTCTGAAATATCATAGGGCTGAGACTGTGGAGCGATTGGGATGTATAAGGGCAGACGATTACCTGTAGTGAAATAAACACTATCATTGATTTGTTGCGTAAGGGTAAGCTTGATGTAGTTTCCTACTCTGGCTTGTTGTGTATCCTTACTTCTAAAAAGTTGATAAGGCATTCCACCAGGAGTCTTTTGAAACGCAGGCCCCTTACAGGATACAAAAAGAGCAGTGCTAATTAAAATGATAGCGAACCGAATTGATGTTGACATAGTTGGTTAATTAATGTAGAAATTGTTGTGATTTTAAAACCTCTTTAAATCGGGCCACTGCGACCTCTAGGGATTCACTACTTCTGCCCCCAGCAGCGTTATAGTGTCCTCCCCCTTCAAAGTAGGTTCTGGCAAATGTATTGCAATCAAAGGAACCTTTACTACGAAAACTCCATTTTCTTTCCTCATCTCGGTCAATTACTAGTGCCACAAACTTAATTCCCTGGATAGACTGAGGGTAGTTTACCAACCCTTCTGTGTCACCA
>DDPN01000078.1 GCA_002342205.1 Chitinophagaceae bacterium UBA2467
ATAGGAGATAAAAGAGGAAGGTTAAGCGTATTATTCGGATCTATTGTACTGTATTCGTTAGCTAACATTGCAAATGGCTTTGTAGAAACGGTAGACCAGTACAAGTGGATTCGTTTTATCGCTGGTCTGGGATTGGCAGGAGAATTAGGTGCAGGCATCACGTTGGTTTCAGAAATTGTTCCAAAAGAAAGAAGGGGCCTTGCTACCTCATTGGTAGCAGGAATTGGATTAACAGGTGCGGTGCTTGCATATTTCATGAAACAGCAATTTGATTGGCGTATCTGTTATTTTATTGGTGGTGGCTTGGGAATTGTATTGTTAGTGTTACGTATTTCTGTTTTTGAATCGGGTTTATACAATCAAGTAAAAGATAAAAAGGTACAGCGAGGTAACTTTCTTTCCTTTTTTACCAGTGCTGATCGATTAAAGCGTTACATTTTTGGAATTCTGATTGGATTGCCTACCTGGTTTGTAATTGGTGTTTTAATTACTTTTTCTAATGACTTTGCTCGTGAGTTTGGCATCAAAGAAAAAATTGATCCCGGAAAAGCAATTATGTATGCTTATGCCGCCATTTCTATTGGAGATATATTAATTGGGTTGCTTAGTCAATATTTAAGAAGCCGGAAAAAAGCACTTTTTGTTTTTTATGGGATTACAATTCTTTTCATGATTGCATTTTTCACCTTGTTGTGGGATGGAACTGCTACCCGTTTGTATTGGATTTGTGCAGGGCTTGGATTTGGAACAGGGTTCTGGGCCATATTTGTTACGATGGGTGCCGAGCAATTTGGTACTAATCTGCGTGCAACGGCGGCTACTACAATCCCTAACATGGTCCGTGGGATGCTGGCTATTTTCATTTTACCATTATTTAAGTGGTTTGAAAAGCAGCCCACCATCGGAACCATTGATGCAGGTATTTACACAGGAATAATTATTATGTCCATTACGCTGGTAGCGGCGGCGCTAACTCGCGAAACCTTCCACAAAGACTTGGATTACTTGGAAGAGTAATTAATTTATTTTCTCACTCAGCTCTAACCATCTGAGTTCTTTTTCGTCGAGCAACTGGATCGTTTTCTCTAGCTCTATTGCAATTTTTTGCAATTCATCAAAAGCCAAAGTGCCACTATTTAGCTGGGTTGAATAGGATTCTTTTGCAGCTGTCAGTGTTTCGATTTCTGTACCTAATTGCTCAAATTCTCTTTTTTCTTTATAGCTGATTTTTGATGCAGCTATGGGTTTTGTTTCTGTACTTTTTGCTACCTCCTCTGTTTTCTCAAGTTGATTTTCTTCTTTTGCTTGGGCTTCAATGCGGTATTGTGAATAGTTTCCTGGATAATCCTGAATAATACCCTCTCCTTTGAATACAAAAAGATGATCAACCAGTCGATCCATAAAATAGCGATCATGGGAGACAATCAACAAGCATCCTGAAAATTCTAGCAAGAAATTTTCTAATACAGTAAGGGTGGGGAGGTCCAGGTCATTGGTAGGCTCATCCAGAATTAGAAAATTGGGGTTTCTAAAAAGTATCGAAAGAAGATGTAGTCTTCTTTTTTCACCCCCGCTTAATTTACTTACATATGTATACTGCTTATCCGGTTCGAATAAAAAAAGCTGTAAAAACTGAGCCGCCGTTAAGGTGCCGCCCTCTGCTAAGGGAAAACTTTCTGCAATGGACTTTACAAACTCAATTACGCGAAGATCTTCTTTTAATTGAAGGCCTTGTTGTGAATAATTGCCAAATACTACTGTTTCTCCAACATTTATTTTTCCGCTATCCGCAGCCTCAAGGCCTTGAATAATGTTGATGAAAGTTGATTTACCCACTCCGTTAGGTCCTACAATTCCAATTCGTTCTCCTTTTTTGAAGGTATAATCAAACCCTTTTAGTAGATGTAAGTCCCCATGTGATTTATATACTTTTTTCAACTCCAAAATTTTCCCACCCAATCGGGTCATCTTCATACTGAGCTGTAATTGCTGGTCTTGGGTAGTTTGCTTCGCCTTTTTTTCAATGGTCGTAAATTGATCAAGGCGGCTTTTACTTTTTGTAGTACGTGCACGCGGTTGTTTTCTTACCCATTCTAACTCTCTCTTATATAGGTTTCGAATTTTTGAATGACTTGCAGCCTCACTTTCCATTCTCGCTGCCTTTTTCTCTAGGTAATTCGCGTAGTCGCCTTTGTACGTATAAAGCTGTCCTTGATCTAATTCCCAAATCTCTTGGCAGACTGTATCAAGAAAATAACGATCGTGCGTTACCAGGAGTAACGTTGTATTCTCTTTATTTAAAAAGTGTTCCATCCATTCCACCATGGCTACATCCAAATGATTGGTGGGCTCATCCATGATCAGTAAGACCTCTTTTTTACCAAATCCAATATCAATGAGTGTTTTTGCCAGCGCCACTCTTTTTTGCTGACCTCCACTGAGTGTGGATAGTGTTCTATCTAGAAAATGGATATTTAGCTTGGATAATATTTGTTTTATGCGCGCATCTGCATCCCATGCTTGCAATTCATCCATTTTTTCAATAGCTGCTTGTAATTGTGTCTCATTTCCTGTGGCAACCTGTGTTTCATAATCACGAATTGCATTCATGATAGGATGATCGTGAAAAAAAATATTCTCTGCTACTGTTTTTTGCTCTTCAAGCACAGGGTTTTGTTCAAAAAAGACTACTTCCACATCCTTGTGGACCCAAATTTTTCCTTGGTCGGGTTGTTCTAGTCCTGCTAATATTTTTAAAAGCGTTGATTTACCGGTTCCGTTTTTCGCTATAAGAGAAATGCGGTCTCCTTTGTTGATATGAAAGCTAAGTGCATCAAACAAGGGCTGAATTCCATAGCTTTTCGAGAGCTTTTCAACGGAGCAATAGTGCATTGCGCAAATTTACTGGCTTTATTTCGCTAAGGAAGCAATTAGCCAACATAAAAGAAAAGATAATATGATCATTACGTAAAAGCCGTATTGCTCCATGAACCAAGTACTTCGATGATTTTTTTTGTATTCGTTAATCTGTCTAGTCGCAGCAGGCGTATTTATTTTCTCTAATTCTTGTAAAACAACTTGTTTTTTTTCAACGGGCAGCGGCTCTATTGATTTTAGAAGAAGCGATACACATGTTGATAAAAGATCGGTTTCTTTTGATGAATTTAAAATAGCTACAAGTGAAGGAGAAAGTAAAAAAAGTAGATACTGCATTAGATAATCTTCATCTATGCGAAATGCATTGGTGCGGGCAATTTTTTGTTCCAATTGCAAACATGCTTGTAAAAAATCTTCAACTGTTTCTGGTTTTCGGACTGTTTCAGCTCTCGTTACCTGTTGAAGCCATCTTTGTTCTAAATATTTTTGCTTTTTGATTGGATCGGTAAGTGTCTCGTATGCTTCTTGAATTTCCTGGAAGGAAGTGAAACCTGGTTGAATACCCCCAGTTTTATCAGGATGATGTTGTTGCACCAATTTCCTCCAGGCTTTTTTGATTAATGCTGGAGGTGACCCCGGTTCTAGCCCCAGTGTTTTGTAATGATCTTTAAAATGATCCAAAGGCAGGTTGATTCAATCGTAAAGAAAATGTCGTGTTAAAAAAATTATTACAACTAGTTTTTTTGGCGAGAGTACTCTTTCTTGCCATTGCTGTATGTAGCAATAACAGAGATTTCTCTTAATGATTTTGGTGTAACGGTCATTAGATCTTTATCCAGTATTACAAAATCTGCATATTTGCCGACTTCTAAACTTCCTTTTTTAGTTTCTTCAAAATTTGCCTTTGCTGCCCAGATCGTCATTCCCCGCAGGGCTTCCTCTCTACTCAGTGAATTATTCATCTGAAAACCATTTGCCGGCCATTCATTACCATCTTGACGAAATACAGCGGCATAAAAAGTTTTAAATGGCGAAATATCCTCTACTGGAAAATCAGTGCCCAGTGGTATCCATTTATTTTGTTCTAGTAGAGTTTTGTATGCGTATGCATGGGGGATGCGATCGGTGCCTAGGCGATCAGAGGCCCAATACATATCAGAAGTAGCGTGAGTGGGCTGCACGGAAGGAATGATGCGATGCTTTCCAAAAAGCTGGATATCGGCAGGATTTACTACTTGTGCATGTTCAATTCTCCATCGTAGATCATTAGTTGGAGCAAGATATTTTGCATAAGTGGAGAGAATCACTCTGTTGCCACTATCGCCGATTGCATGGGTGTTCATTTGCCAACCGTTCTTAAAACACCAGGATGCAACACTGTCATAGTGTTCAGCATTACTTAGTAAAAAACCATAATGATTTGCCCGATCACTGTAAGGTTGTAGCAAACAAGCTCCTCTAGAGCCGAGTGCGCCATCGCCGTACACTTTAAAACTTCTAACTGTCAATCGGTCGCCAATAAGTTTTCCATTTTTTTCTGCAAATTCATAATTAGCAGCCTTATCACTAAGCATAATGTAAAGGCGCATACGTAAAAATTTCTCTTCTTGTAGTCTTTTTAATTTTTCTACAACTTCAAAATCAAGTCCACAATCATTGAGTGTAGTAAGACCCATCGCAAAGCAATTTTCCTGTGCTTTTGCAATTGCCGCTCTAAATTCTTCCTCTGTTTTTTCGGGTATCTTATTACTAACGATATCCACTGCATTGTCAATTAAAATGCCGGTAGGTTTATGATTGATTGACTCTACTTCTCCTCCAATAATTTTTTCATTACCCGTAATTCCGGCAAGCATCAATGCTTTTTGGTTAGCAATGGCCGCATGGCCATCGATACGGGTCAACAAAACAGGACGATCGGGGAATAGCGTATTGAGCTCAGTATTATCTGGGTAATTTTTTAAAGTCCAGTCATTTTGATCCCAGCCTCTACCTATAATCCAGCCTTTCGGATTTTCTTTGGCAAATTCTTTTACTTTTTGAAGTATTTCATCCCAACTTTTTGTTCCAACCAAATCAACCTGTAAAAGGTTCATTGCATAGCCTACAAAATGGGCGTGTGCGTCGATAAATCCAGGGTAGATGTATTGGCCAGCAGCATCCTCCTTTTCCTGAAAAGAATACTGCGCCTCAAGGTCTGTTTTTTTTCCTGTGGCCACTATCAATCCTTTATCAATAGCCATTGCTTCTACCTCTTTAAAACTGGAATCCACCGTATATATATGGGCGTTATAAACTAAAAGATCTGCAGTTTTGGTGGAACAGGCTGTAAAAAAAAGGCAGGCTAAAGGCAAAATGCTAAATCGTAACATGGTTAAATTCCTTTTAACAGGTGAAGTTGGCAATACTTTCTATTCTATGCATTTTCATCGGGCAAGTTAAGCCTAAAGTGGGGACACATCAGTACTGTACTCATAAAAAAAGCCGCTTCAAGTGAAGCGGCTTTTAATAACATCTTATTTAGCTTAGTTAAATAAGTAACGAAGACCAAACTGAATAGAGTAGGTAGAAGCCGTACTTACGTTATCACGGAACGTTTTAGTGATGATATCACCGTTGGCGCTCGCCAAACGATAGATTGGTAAAACTGTTCCACCAGGAATTATGCTGGTAGCGTTAGTAATTGCCAAAATACGGCTATTATTGATTGTTTTCAACTTACCCCATCCTGGATCAACCAGGTTGCCAGCATTGAAGATATCAATACTGAATTGAAGCGAGTTCTTTGTTCCTTTGATATTAGTGAATAAATCTTGTAGGATTTTCACATCAAGACGGTT
>DDPN01000135.1:0-9067 GCA_002342205.1 Chitinophagaceae bacterium UBA2467
GCTCACATCACAAAATTGGAAAAAAGTACACATCACGAAGTATTAAAAGCTTTACAAGAAGCCGGCTTAGATTCTTTACCCGGAGCTGGAGCAGAAATATTAGTAGACAGAGTACGTCGGTTAGTGTCCAACGGAAAATGTGGTGCACAAGAATGGTTGGACGTCATGCATGAAGCGCATAAATTGAATATTACCACTTCTGCTACCATGATGTTTGGTCATGTGGAAACCCTTGAAGAACGATTTGAGCATTTGATCAAAATTCGTGAAGTACAATCGCGTAAACCTGATTTTGCAAAAGGCTTTTTGGCATTTATTCCTTGGACATTTCAGGATGTAGATACTTTGTTGGCTGAAATTCGTGGAGTACACAACCTGACTACAAAAGAAGAATACATCCGCATGATTGCGATTAGTCGAATCATGCTACCGAATGTAAAAAATATACAAGCCAGTTGGCTTACAGTTGGAAAAGAAACCGCAGGGGTTTGCTTACATGCTGGTGCGAATGACTATGGATCGATTATGATCGAAGAAAATGTTGTAAGTGCAGCAGGTGCACCTCATCGATTTACTTCACGTACTATTCAAGAAGCTATACGCGAAGCGGGATTTGAACCACAGTTACGCAACCAGGAATATGAGTGGAGAGAATTACCTGCTGAAATGGAAGAGCAGGTTATCGATTATTAATAGTTCACCAGCCTTTCCACCGCCTGCTCAATTGTTTCTTTTTTCTTTGAGAAACAAAAACGAAGCACTTTGTCATCTTTCCCATCAGCATAAAATGCAGATACAGGAATAGTAGTGACACCTGCCTCTTTTGTTAAGCGAACTGCAAAATCCATATCACCTTCCTCGCTGATCTGATCATATTTTGCACAAATGAAATAACTGCCATAGCTAGACAATAGTGTAAATCTTGTGGCTTTCATTTGGTCTATAAAAAAGTCTCTTTTTTGTTGCATCAAATCAGAAAGCGTCAGATAAGCATCTCTGTTTTGCAAAAAAGAAGCGAGTGCAACCTGCGTAGGCGTAAAACAACTGAATGCATTAAACTGATGAATTTTTCTAAATTCTTTCATCAACGTTGCAGGTGCAATACAATAGCCGAGCTTCCATCCAGTACAGTTGTATACTTTCCCAAATGAAAAACAAACAAAGCTTCTTGCAAATAGATCAGGATAACGAAGAATACTCTGATGCGAAATACTATCAAATATCAAATGCTCATATACCTCGTCACTCAATATTAGTATAGAAGTTCCCTCAACTGTTTTTCTAAGTTCCTCAATATCTGTCGCACTGATTACAGCTCCGGTTGGATTATGGGGAGAGTTGATGAGAATGGCACGTGTACGCGGCGTAATTGCTGCACGCACTGCATCCCAATCTATATGATAATCGGGATACACTAATGGAATACGAACCACTTTTGCCCCGTTCACTTCTATATTAGGAATATAGCTGTCGTAAGCAGGTTCAAACAGTATCACTTCGTCGCCGGATTGTAAAAAAGAAGTAAAGGCAGAATAAATCGCATAAGTACCGCCAGGTGTGATCGTGATTTCAGAATCGGGATTTACACGTGAGCCATATAAATAATGAACTTTTTCCGCAATGGCTTCGCGCAAAGGCATCCATCCAGGCATGGGCGCATATTGATTATACTGATCGCGCATAGCCTTAGCCACCAATTCGATCAGCTCCTCGCTCATTGGAAAATCAGGGAACCCCTGACCCAGGTTTACGGCCTTATGCTCGGCAGCTAATGCACTCATCGTTGCGAAGATGGTAGTACCAACTGCAGGAAGTTTGGATGTGATTTGCATGAAAATTATAAATAATGTTCGCCCATGTTTCTTTTAACCTCTGCCACATACTCTTTGATCTGCTGCTCTTTTTCTTTTTTGCAAATCAATAATACATCATCAGTATCCACAATGATATAATCACGTAATCCTTGTAACAAAACCAATTTATTGTCGGGTGCGTGTACCATACAATTATTAGCATCCACCACCATGACTTGTTTACCTACCACTGCATTGCCAAAATAGTCTTTCTCCATATTGTCCCAAGCACTATTCCAGGTACCCAGATCACTCCATCCAAAACTAGCAGGGATCACAAACACATTCGATGCTTTTTCCATCACTCCAAAATCAACAGAGATATTAGTACACTGCGGATAAATCCGTTCTATTGCAGCGCGCTCGGTAGGCGCATTAAAATGCTCGCGTTCTGCCGCAAAAATTTCATACACTTCTGCTAAATGTTTTTCAAAGGCGTGCAAAATGTTTTTGACCTTCCATGTAAAGATGCCAGCATTCCATAAAAAATCGCCACTGGCAATAAACGCTTTGGCAATTTCCTGATTGGGCTTTTCGGTAAATGTTTTTACTTTATAAACATCGGTAGCAGCAGCCATTAGTTCGTGCTGTATATATCCATACCCTGTATTGGGGTGAGTAGGCTTGACACCAATGGTCACTAACGCATTGACTGAATCCACAAAGTCTAGCGCCTTTTGTGCCGTACTAATAAATTGATCAGTTTCTGTAACCAGATGGTCAGCGGGTGCAGCAATCATTACAGCGTCTGGATCTTTTGCCTGTAAATGAAAAGCGATATAGGCTATGCAAGCAGCCGTATTTTTTCTGGAAGGTTCCGCTAAAATATTTGCAGCAGGTAATTCAGGCAATTGCTCCTGAACAATCGACACATACTCATGTGAAGTAACCACATATACATTTTCTGCAGGTACTACTTTGCTATAACGATCATAACTCTGCTGTATAAGTGTTCTTCCTATTCCTAATATGTCCAAAAACTGTTTGGGATAACGCGTTCTGCTCATCGGCCAGAATCGACTTCCAATCCCTCCCGCCATGATGGCTACGTACTGATTTTTTTTCATAGGTTATTCGGTCATAAGAGTCCCTCGCGCAACAAATCATGGATATGAATGATGCCTAGGTATTGTTGGTTTTGTGCAATGGCAACCTGTGTGATCTTATTTTTTCGAAGTAAGTCCAATGCGGATACCGCTAATTCTTCGGGCGCGATTGTCACTGGATTCTGTGACATAATCTGACCAGCAGACATGTCATCAATTGGAATATTTTTTTCAAGTAAGCGACGCAAATCGCCATCGGTGATAATACCCACCAGCTTATTAGCATCATCTACTACAGCTGTAACTCCTAAACGACTAGCGGTCATCGTGACAATTACATCACGTAAAGATTGAGACACTGTTACAACGGGCTTTTCATTTTGAACAGCCAAGTCCTGCACGCGGAGGTATAATTTTTTTCCAAGCGCTCCTCCAGGATGGAATTTGGCAAAATCTGCCGATTTAAATCCTTTTAATTCCATGAGGCAAATAGCCAATGCATCACCCATCACCAATTGCGCAGTAGTGCTGCTAGTGGGTGCCAGATTATTAGGACAAGCCTCTTGTTCTACTGTCGTATCTAAAACCAAAGAAGATTGACTAGCTAAAAAAGAATTGGTATTACCTACAATAGCAATAAGTGTATTGCCAAAATTTTTGATTAACTGAACTAATACTTTGATCTCCGGACTTTCGCCGCTCTTACTAAGAATCACCACAATATCATCCTGCTGAATCATTCCCAAGTCCCCATGAATGGCATCCGCAGCGTGCATAAAAATGGAGGGTGTCCCCGTTGAATTAAAAGTGGCTACCATCTTTTGTGCAATGACAGCACTCTTTCCAATGCCACTAATTACTACGCGACCTTTAGTGGAAGCCAACGCTTCTACCGCTTTTACAAATTCATCAGTAATGGAAGATCGCAAACCTTCAACCGAGCGGGCCTCTAATTCAAGCGTTCGTAGTGCGGTTTTTTTGATTAATTCCTTCATAGGACTGGGATCGGTCTGCTTCACATTCACGCTTTACTTAACTGAAATGGAGTCAAAATTAGTCCATTTAAAAAAGAAAAGTCAGGTGTTTATTAATGTGGAATTTTAACTAAACAACCCTTCCACAAGAGTGTTATATAGATTATATTCGTCTGATGCCCGGCGGGTATCAACAAAAACCAAATAAACCCTAATTATTGTCAGATAACACTGATAATCAAAACCTTGCGAAATTTGTCCCCTCTAAAAAAAGTTACTAAAAATACATCGACCCCTAAATCCGGTAAAAAGGTAGACCTACACCAGGCCCTACAACACTTTTTTGGGTTCACTAAATTCAAAGGAACACAGGAAAAAGCCATCGAAAGCTTGCTTGCTGGCCACGACACCTTTGTAATCATGCCCACCGGAGGAGGTAAAAGTCTTTGTTACCAGTTACCCGCGCTGATGAGCGAAGGAGTTGCCATTTTTGTATCCCCACTGATTGCATTGATGAAAAACCAGGTTGACCTGGTGAGAGGGTTTAGCAGCCAAGACCATGTTGCACATTTTTTAAACTCTACCTTATCTAAAAAAGAGATTAAAGCGGTGCAAGATGATTTGCAGAGCGGTAAAACCAAGATGCTTTATGTAGCGCCTGAAACATTATCTAAGCAAGAAAATATTGAACTGTTTGCATCCCTGCCTATTTCCTTTTTTGCAGTAGACGAGGCGCATTGTATTTCTGAATGGGGTCACGATTTTAGACCAGAATACAGACGTCTTCGTGAGATGATGACGCAAATCAATCCCGATGTTCCAGTAATGGCTTTAACAGCCACTGCCACTCCAAAGGTGCAAAGTGATATTGTAAAAAATCTGGATCTGCGCAACCCCAATATTTTCATTTCTTCTTTCAACAGGCCAAATCTCTATTACGAAGTTCTTCCCAAGATTAAAAAAGCGCAAACAGATGAGAGCATTGTTCGCTTTATTAAGGGAATGAAAAACAAAAGTGGTATCATTTATACACTGAATCGTAAAACAACAGAAGAGCTTGCAGATGTTTTAAATGCTAATGGCATTAAAGCAGTAGCGTACCATGCCGGGTTAGATGCAAAGTTGCGTGCAGAGAGACAAGATCAGTTTTTAGGAGAAGACGTGCAGGTGATTTGTGCCACGATTGCTTTTGGAATGGGAATTGATAAACCCGATATCCGCTTTGTCATTCACTATAACATTCCAAAGAGTATTGAAAACTATTATCAGGAAACCGGACGCGCAGGACGAGATGGGTTAGAAGGTCGCTGTATTCTTTATTATTCACATAAAGACGTTTCAAAACTGGAACATCTTATGCGAGATAAGCCACTTAGCGAAAGAGAAGTTGGTGCTCAATTGATCAATGAAACAGTTGCGTTTGCCGAAACAGGTGTTTGTCGAAGAAAAGTGTTGATGAGTTATTTTGGAGAAACCTATGAGACAAAAAACTGTGGTCAATGTGACAATTGCAAACATCCGAAAGAACAAATTGAAGCGAAACAGGAAGCTCAATTAGTTTTAAAAGCTATTCAGCAATTAGATGAACGTTTTGCTACCGAATACATTGTTCATATTCTTACAGGTAAACTAACGCCACAGGTTACCATGTTCCGTCACGAAGGAATCGATGCCTTTGCCAGTGGAAATGACAAGGATGCATTCTTTTGGCAATCACTGATCCGACAGATGATCTTAGAAGGATTATTACGTAAAGACATCGAAGAATATGGTGTAATAAAATTCACAAAAAAAGGAGAAGCCTTTTTAAAGAAACCCAAGCCTTTCTCCATTGTACTAAATAAACTATATGAAAACGCAGACGGGGAAGATGATTGGGAAGTAGCAGAAGAAAGTAATGAAATTGCAGTAGACGAGGTTTTATTTAAACAACTCCTCGAGCTAAGACAAAAAGAAGCAAAAAAGAAATCACTTCCTCCCTTTGTTATTTTTCTTGAATCTTCGTTGCGAGACATGGCTACCACGTATCCCATCAGCTTGGAAGGTCTCGAAAAGTGTCAGGGCGTAAGCAAGGGAAAGGCACTCAAATACGGCAAACCCTTTGCAGAGTTGATTGCTAATTATGTGGAAGAGAATAATATTGAAAGACCGGATGATTTTGTGATGAAGAGCGTAGTCAACAAAAGTGGTAATAAAGTTTATATCATCCAGAATACAGATAAAAAAGTTCCCCTCGAAACAATCGCCCGCAATAAAGGATGGCGCATGGACGAAATGCTCGAAGAAATGGAAACTATTGCAGCCAGTGGCACACGCCTGAATCTAGACTATGCTATTGACGAATTGTTAGACGAGAATGACCAGGAAGAAATTCTGGAATACTTCAAAGGGTGTGAAACCGCGTCATTACCCGTTGCACTAGAAGAATTATCGGACTATAACTTTACTTGGGAGCAACTCAAGATCATGCGTATTAAGTTTCTCAATAAATACGGCATGTAGAGGCTGCCCAAAACCAGCAATAGCTACCAATTAATTTTTAGGACGCTCTAGCAATTTGAAGAACTGATCCAATTGAGGTAACACAACAATACGTGTACGACGATTAGCCGCACGGCCTTCACGATTTGCATTATCTGCTACAGGCTTATATTCCCCTCTTCCTGCAGCCACCATCTTGGCCGGATCCAATCCATATTTTGTCTGTAGTAAACGAACCACGGTTGTTGCGCGCAGTACACTCAAATCCCAGTTATCACTAATTACTCCGCTGCCGCTATAAGGAACACCATCTGTATGACCCTCTACCATAAACTCCAGATCAGGTTGATTCTTTAATACCAGTGCTACCTTGCCCAACACTTCGCTGGCACGATCTGTAATTTGGTAACTACCTGTCTTGAATAATAACTTATCTGAAATATCTACATATACAACTCCCTTATCTACTTTGATATTTATGTCTTCATCTGCTAAATTTCCAATAGCCCCCTTCAGGTTCATCACTAATGACATATTGAGAGAGTCTTTATATGCCATTTGTTGTTGGATGTTTTGAATATAGAGATCCTTAATACCCAAATTCTCCATTGACTTCTTGATGCTTTCTGCCTGTTGTGTAGAAATCACAGACAGATTTTCAAGCTGACGCAATGTTTGATTATTATTTGTTTTCCAGTAATCAATTTGTTCCTGCAATTCTTTGATACGCGCATTCAATAATGCTTTTTCACGCTCCAGGGTTTCCTTTTGACGAGCCAGGATTCCTTTTTCTTCTCCGCAAACATTGTTTTCAGATTCCAGCGTTTTGTAACGGTCTTGTAGCTTGGCAATATCAGCCTGTGCAGTTTTAAATTTTTTACTACTTACACAAGAATAAAAAAACAAGGGAGCGAATGCGATCAATAAAAAGGAACGGAATTTCATACTATGGGTTTGTTTGAACAAAGATAAAAAGCAACGCGTAATGAGAACCTGTTAAATTTGTAGATGCCCCCAAAAAGACAGGCTGCCGTCGGTTTTATATTTATTACCCTTTTTCTAGATGTGATGGGATGGGGATTGATTATCCCTGTACTTCCTACATTAGTGAGCAGCCTGAAAGGTGTTCCCATCAACCAGGCCAGTTCTTATGGCGCCATTCTATTATTTGGCTATGCTTTTTCTCAATTTCTTTTTGCTCCTGTATTGGGCAACCTGAGCGATCAATTTGGAAGAAGGCCCATCCTATTATTATCGTTATTCGGTTTTTCGGTCAACTATTTGCTACTTGCGTGGGCTCCGAGTTTTTTTTGGCTGATCATTGGGAGAATTGTTGCCGGAGTTGCCGGGTCCAGCGTGAGTACAGCTGGCGCCTATATTGCTGATGTGAGCACCGAGAGTACGAGAGCAAAAAACTATGGTATGGTTGGAGCCGCCTTTGGACTGGGGTTCATTATTGGCCCAGCTGTAGGAGGATTGGTTGCAAGCCTGGGTGTACGTGCCCCCTTTTATGCAGCAGCTGTACTTTGTTTACTGAATGGCCTCTATGGTTACTTTATATTACCAGAATCTTTATCGATAGAAAATAGAAGAAAGTTCAGTTGGAAAAGAGCAAACCCCTTTGGAGCATTAAAGATTTTTCTATCACACCCTACCGTTGCCCGGCTGGCAATTGTATATTTTCTGATCTATTTGGGTGCGCAGGCTGTTCAAAGTACCTGGAGCTATTTTACAATGTACCGTTTTGGATGGAATGAAAAGATTGTGGGAATATCTCTTGCAGTAGTTGGATTACTAGTGGCAGTGGTGCAATCTGTTTTGGTACGTATTGTCAATCCAAGAATCGGAAACGAAAAAAGTATTTATATAGGATTAGCCTTTTATACGATTGGATTGTTCTCCTTCGCATTTGCTTCAATGGGGTGGATGATGTTTGTTTTTTTGATTCCGTACTGCTTGGGAGGGTTGGCGGGTCCCTCACTACAATCAACACTTGCCAGTTTGCTTCCGCCGAATGTACAAGGAGAACTACAAGGTGCCTTAACCAGTTTAATGAGCCTCACCGCCATCATTGGCCCCTTGATTATGAACAATCTCTTTGCCTATTTTACACGACCTGATTCAACCATTCATTTCCCCGGAATTGCCTTCTTTTTAGGGTCATTAGCCATGCTTAGCAGTTTGATTATCAGCAAGTTGACATTTAACCGTGCAAACGCTCGTTAGTTCGGATTTTTCTTGCCAACTTTGCACCTTTCTCAGAAAAATTGCTAAAGCCATATCCTATGACACTATCTCCTAATTTTTATTCTACCGAAACTGCCAAAGCACGTGCGGAACTAGAAACATGGGTGAGTCAAATTGCCAAGCACTGTTCGGCTACCTCCATTCATTGGTGTGATGGAAGCCAGGAAGAATATGACAACCTCTGTGAATTGTTAGTAAAGAAGGGAACCTTTATACGATTGAATCCTGAAAAAAGGCCCAACAGCTTTGCCTGTTTCAGTGATCCTAGTGATGTTGCGCGAGTAGAAGACAGAACATTTATCTGTAGTCTAAGAAAAGAGGACGCGGGTCCAACTAATAATTGGATGGAGCCCGTTGAAATGAAAACGAAGTTGAATGACTTACTCAGGGGTAGCATGAAAGGAAGAGTCCTTTATGTGATTCCTTTCTGCATGGGACCCATTGGTTCTCCTTATTCACGGTACGG
>DDPN01000135.1:9085-10188 GCA_002342205.1 Chitinophagaceae bacterium UBA2467
ATCGGAACCGAGGTGTTGCCCTATTTACAAAAGAAAGGATATGTAAAATGTCTTCACTCTGTTGGCGCTCCACTGGATGGAAATAAAAAAGATAGCACCTGGCCTTGCAATCCAGATGTAAAATACATTTCTCATTTTCCGGAGGAAAGATTGATCATTTCGTATGGAAGTGGTTATGGAGGAAATGCACTGATGGGAAAAAAATGTTTTGCACTTCGCATCGCCTCTGTCATGGGAAGAGAAGAAGGCTGGTTAGCTGAACACATGCTGATACTCGGTGTAGAGTCTCCTGATAAACAAAAAAATTATGTAGCAGCTGCATTTCCTAGTGCTTGTGGTAAGACCAACTTTGCTATGTTAATTCCACCCACTGCATTTGGAGACTGGAAAGTAACCACAGTGGGAGATGACATCGCTTGGATTCATAAAGGGAAAAAGGGTGGGTTGCATGCAATCAATCCAGAAGCAGGTTATTTTGGTGTTGCACCTGGGACCAATAGTCACACCAATCCCAATGCGATGGAAACCATCAAGGCCAATACCATTTTTACCAATGTTGCTATCACAGCAGACAAAGATGTATGGTGGGAAGGATTGACAAAAGAAATTCCTGCAGGATTAACTGACTGGACTGGTAAAGCGTATGACCCTTCAAGTGGTAAACCAGCTGCACATCCGAATTCGCGTTTCTGTGCACCTGCACATCAAAACCCTGCAATAGATAAAGACTGGGAAAATCCAGAAGGTGTACCCATCTCTGGTTTCATATTTGGAGGACGTAGAAGTACAGGCGTTCCACTCGTTTATCAAAGCTTCAATTGGAATTTTGGCGTTTATCTCGCCACAACCATGGGTAGTGAAATGACTGCAGCTGCATTTGGAGAATTAGGAAAAGTGCGTCGCGATCCTTTTGCGATGCTACCTTTTATGGGTTATCATATTGGTGACTATGTAAATCACTGGTTACAATTTGGACGTGATCTTCCGAATGCTCCTCGCATTTTCAGTGTCAACTGGTTTAGAAAAGATGAGAATGGTCAATTCTTGTGGCCTGGATATGGAGAGAATATGCGTGTATTAAAATGGATTGTCGGAAGAATTCG
>DDPN01000083.1:0-569 GCA_002342205.1 Chitinophagaceae bacterium UBA2467
TACATTTTTAATGTTATGCTCCAGCGTATCGCCGTTATTATTTTTACTAATAACCGACTTATTAGCAATAACCGCATCTCCGGAAAGATGATAGTCGATAGCAGAGGCACGCTTTGCAGCCTCTTCCTCTGTACGGCCATTTGCATAACGAACCAGTTGAACCTGATACGTACTGTCGTTGCTCGGTTCTATTTTAATAATCACATTGGAAAGTTTGAGTGTATCCTTTGTCAAATCCCAACCCTTTTCTTCACCATGAATCCAACTAAAATTTTCGCTATACTCCAACTCCGGTTCCGTTACTTTGACTACCATTTTTTGAACGGGTGTCGCCGGAAGAGAAACAGGATCTGTAATTTTTTCTTGATAGCTAAAGTCTTTTGTAATACTGGAACCAAATAATGTAGCCGACACCCAACCTAATGCCCACAACGTTCCAAAAGTCCAAGCCAGATATGCGTGTCCTGCTTTTGTATTAATCAATCGGCGAATCATCCAAACAATAAAGCCTACAACCGGAACCAACAAGAATAGTCCAACAGTTGCCCATGCTAAACCTTGTTGATAAT
>DDPN01000083.1:617-4151 GCA_002342205.1 Chitinophagaceae bacterium UBA2467
CAACCAGCGCAATCAATATCACAAAGGCCAAGCCGCCAAAAAATAAAAAGAAGAAAATTTTAAATAAGAGCGTAATGATTTTACCAATAGAACGGAAAATGTTTTTGCTAGGCTGTTTCGCTTCTTTTGCTAACTCTTCTGCTTTTTCAGAAAGTTGTTTTGCTGTTAACTCCACATCCTTACCCCATGCGCCCATTTTTTCTTTAATAACAGAAGACCCTTCACTCACATGTTGACGAATGCGTTCGAGATTGATTGGCTCACCACGCATTTCCATTTTTTGATACGTTGTTTCTGCTTTGGGCAGAATAATCCATAATACAATATAAAGTAGAATAGAAAAACCTACCAGCGATCCAAAACTCAAATTGAATACCATTTCTGCCAAGGCAGAGTCATCAAATACGTTTAAAATAGAAAAAAGAATTTGCAACAATAAAGGAGCTAAAAAAATGAGACGGATATTTTTTGGCGATACTGTTAAGTATGCCGCAATTCCACTTGCCACACCGCCCAACACACGATCATCCGGATTACGATAAAATCGACGGCCCTTGTACGATTCAACTTCTTTTGCAGGAAATAAAATCCATAAAATAATATAGACCAGCGAAACGATTCCAAAACTTGAAAAACTAAGTAAAACAAATAATACACGAATGATCACTGGGTCGATTCCTACATAGTTTGCAATTCCACTTGCCACACCGCCCAACACACGATTATTGGCATCACGGAAAAAGTCTCTCTTCGACTCCGATGCAACTGTATTTTTTGATTGACCCATTGATGATCCAGCCGATGAGTTTTCATCCACTAACTCTTCTCCGGCAATTTCTTCTGGTTTTCCCATCGCTGCAATCACTTCTTGTAAATGTGTGTCTGTGATGCAGGGTTCTCCTTTTTGTAAAAAAGAATAAAACTGCTCGGCGATTCGCGCCTCTATATCATTGATGATCTCTTCGCGGCTTTCTTCTTTTGAAAAATAATTTCGCAAGCTCGCAACATATTGTTGCAACTGCTCGTAAGCGGGTTCTTCAATTTGAAGAACGCGTCCGCTCAGATTTATCGTAATAATTCTTTTCATAGTGCTGCTGATTATTATTAGAGGTTAGTAGGTTTTGGTGTGATTATTTTGGTAACAGCGGATGAGAGTTCCTGCCAGGTTCGTCCCAGTTCTTCATAAAAAACAAGACCCTTCTCGGTAAGGGAGAAGTATTTGCGTGGCGGACCGGCAGGACTTTCTACCCAACGATACGTGAGCATTTCTGCGTTTTTAAGACGGGTCAGTAGCGGGTATAGAGTCCCCTCTAAAATCTGAAGCCCGGATTCACGCATTTCATCCACGATATCACCAGGGTAAGACTCACCCCTTTTAATAATGGACAATATGCAGAACTCCAGGATTCCCTTTCGCATCTGACTTTGTGTGTTGTCGATATTCATAATTATTAAGTGTCTGCGAATACAAAGATAAGGATATTATTTGGTACTATGCAAAACATAGTACTATTATTTTTATTAATTTTTTATAAATAAGCCATTTTCATCATTTTTTTGCCGAATTTTACCCCTTATGACTCGATTTTTATTCATTTTAATTGGTTTTTTAGCCATTTTAAGCATTTCTGCCTGTTCTGACCGTTATAAACCCTTTCGGTCCAACTATACTTTTAAAAGCGAGAACGGAGCACCGGATTATACAAACTTGAACTACTGGGCGGCCCACCCTGGCAAAATTGACCCCTCAGACAGCGTACCTGCCCCTTTGCGAAAAGATCCAAGAGACACTGTAGCTGATGTATTTTTTGTCCATCCGACCACGTTCACCAAAAAAGAAGACTTTTCCCGATCCAATGCGGCGATTGATGATGATTACATTAATGCGAAAACCGATTATTCTACTATCCTTTTACAAGCCAGCGCATTTAATCAATACGGACGTGTATTTGCGCCCCGGTACAGACAGGCACATATTGGAAACTTTTACAGTGCTGATAGCGTTGCGGCCAGTCGCGCTTTAGCACTTGCGTATCAAGATGTACGAAGCGCCTTTATTTATTATTTAGAACACTACAATCAAGGCCGTCCTATTGTATTGGCTTCACATAGCCAAGGTGCATTACACACCATATGGTTGTTAAAAGAATTTTTTGAAAACAAGCCTTTGCAAAAACAATTGGTAGCAGCCTATGTAGTTGGCTGGCCACTGCAACAAAAAACATTAACCCAAATCCCTATTTGCAAAACACCAGAACAAACAGGATGCGTGTGTAGCTGGAGAACTTTTAAGCAAGGATATCTGGCGCCCTGGGTACAAAAAGAAAATTCGCGTGGTGATGCTATTGTGGTTACTAATCCAATCAGCTGGAATACGGACACTACTTTTATTTCTCGAAAAAACAACAAGGGTGCCGTGCTAACTCGATTCAATCGGATTTTTCCAAAACCTGCAGACGCACAAATTAATTCGGGCGTTTTATTCACCAAGAAGCCGCAGTTCCCCTGGAGTTTTTTATATAAAACAAGCAATTACCATATAGGAGATATCAATCTCTATTATGTGAATATTCGAGAAAATGTAGCCACCCGTATACAGCATTTTCAAAACAATAAGACTCAAAGTCAAGCCTCACACTGATAACAATCAGCATTGTGGTGTTGCCGCTGGTTTATTTTTAGTGCAAACCTGGCAACATGAAAACTATAATTGTTCCTACCGATTTTTCTCCCACAGCAACAAATGCAATGCACTATGCCATTCAAATGGCAAAACAGATTAAAGCAAATCTGCTACTGGTACACGTTTATCAAGTACCAGTTAGTTATACGGATGCACCCATTGTGTTAGTATCGGTAGATGAACTAAGAAAATCGGCAGAGGCAAGAATGCAAACCTTGAAAGAAGAAGTAGAACACCTTGTCCATAAAGAACAAAAAGTTTACACAGAAACCATTTTGGGAAATGTGGTAGATGAGTTGGAAAACGTTTGTAAAAAAACAAAACCCTTTGCAGTAGTGATGGGTACAAAAGGTGCAACAGGTTTGGAGCGCGTGTTGTTTGGAAGCAACACGTTGCTCGCCATTCGACATCTCAGCTGGCCTGTTATTTGTGTTCCGCCTGGGAAAAAATATGGCGCAGGAATCAAAAAAATCGGATTCGCGTGTGACTACGAAAAAGTGGTGGCTTCAACTCCCACTCCATTTATTAAAGACCTTGTGAAAACATTGGGTGCCGAATTACATGTCTTAAACATTAATTCGGACGGAAAAGCGCGCGGTGAAGAACTACCTGAGCAATCTATTTTATTACAAACCATGCTGGGAGATTTGAAACCAGAGTTTCATTTTATACAACATAGAGATGTAGAAGATGGCATCAATGATTTTGCCATTCGCAATGAACTGGACCTGGTTATCACCATTCCCAAAAAACATAGTTTGGTGGAACGTATTTTTAGAGAAACCTCTTCCAAGCAATTGATCTATCATAGCAATGTCCCCATTGCCTGTGTACACGAGTAATTAAAACTC
>DDPN01000083.1:4168-4371 GCA_002342205.1 Chitinophagaceae bacterium UBA2467
GCGCTGCCTGGTGTACGAGGAAAGGCAATCACATCGCGAATGTTGTTCATGCCGGTAACAAATTGAACCATTCGTTCAAAACCCAAACCAAATCCAGCATGTGGCACAGAACCAAATCGTCGTGTATCCAAATACCACCAGAGATCTTCTTCGGGTATATGCATTTCTTGCATGCGCGCCGTCAACCGATCTAAACGCTCTTC
>DDPN01000162.1:0-1509 GCA_002342205.1 Chitinophagaceae bacterium UBA2467
CCGCTTTATGAAAAAATGATTACAGCGCTCTCAACCGGGTTGGGTAAAAACATCCAGACCGGTTCATTTGGAGCAGCCATGAAAGTGGACCTTTGTAATGACGGTCCTGTTACAATTATTTACGATACTAAAAACAAAGAATAATGACTATACAGCAGGCGCAACAAGAAGTGGATCAGTGGATCAAAACAATTGGGGTTCGCTACTTTAGTGAGCTCACGAATATGGCGATTTTGACCGAGGAAGTGGGAGAGCTAGCCCGTTTGATGGCGCGAACCTATGGAGACCAGAGTTTCAAAAAGGGGGAGGAAACCAGTACACTTTCCGATGAAATGGCGGATGTTTTATGGGTATTGATTTGCCTGGCCAACCAAACAGGCGTAGATCTAACCACCGCACTACAGCGAAATATCGAAAAGAAAACGAATCGTGATGCCAGCCGGCACCATGATAATCCCAAGCTTCACTGACAATTGCGAGTTATATTTGCACTCTATGGCAAGCGATAACAACCGTTTTCAGTCGATCATTTCCCATTGTAAGGAATATGGTTTTATTTTTCCCAGCAGTGAAATCTATGATGGGTTACAGGCCGTGTACGACTATGGTCAAATGGGCAGTGAGCTCAAAAAAAATATAAAGGACTACTGGTGGAAAAGCATGACCCAGTTACAGGATAATATTGTGGGGATCGATGCGGCCATCTTTATGCATCCTACTACCTGGAAGGCCAGTGGACACGTGGATAATTTTAATGATCCCATGATCGATAACCGCGACAGCAAAAAGCGCTACCGGGTAGATCATTTAATTGAGGGATTTGCAGAAGAACAAAAAGCGGCCGGCCATGAAAAGGTTGCTACTGACGTTCTCAGTGCCATGGATGCGCTTCTTGCGAAAGATGATTTTGCAGGCTTAAAAAAATTGATCGACGAACAGCAAATTAAATGTCCTATTAGTGGTACATGCAACTGGACGGATATTCGTCAGTTCAATCTCATGTTTGCTACAGAGTTTGGTTCTACTGTTTCTACCGATGACGAGGATAACAAAGTATACCTGCGCCCCGAAACGGCACAAGGTATTTTTGTCAATTTTCTCAATGTGCAAAAGACCGGACGAATGAAAGTTCCCTTTGGTATTGCACAAATCGGAAAAGCTTTTCGTAATGAAATTGTCGCGCGTCAATTTATTTTCCGCATGCGTGAGTTTGAGCAAATGGAAATGCAATTTTTTGTTCGACCTGGTACACAGCAGCAGTGGTATGAATATTGGAAAGAAGCCCGTTTGCAATGGCATTTAAGCTTGGGAATTCCTGCATCTAGTTATCGCTATCACGATCACGTAAAATTGGCACATTATGCCGATGCAGCCTGTGATATTGAATTCAATTTCCCAATGGGATTCAAAGAGCTGGAGGGTATTCACAGTCGCACCGATTTTGATTTGAAACAACACCAGGAATTCAGCAAAAAGAAGCAACAGTATTTTGATAATGATGTGGATCCT
>DDPN01000162.1:1576-1785 GCA_002342205.1 Chitinophagaceae bacterium UBA2467
TTGAGTCATGCCTATGAAGAACAGGATTTAAGTACCCCCGAAAAAGCAGATAGTCGTGTAGTGTTGAAACTTCCTGCAAAATTGGCTCCGATCAAAATGGCTGTGTTGCCGTTGAATAAAAAAGATGGATTGCCGGAGATTGCAGAAAGCATCATTGCCGATTGTAAAAATGATTTTCGTTGTTTTTATGAAGAAAAGGATTCGATTGG
>DDPN01000162.1:1829-2634 GCA_002342205.1 Chitinophagaceae bacterium UBA2467
GCACCGCGATTCGATGGAACAGGAGCGCGTGCCAATCATTTCGCTTCGTGACTTAGTTAGATCGGCTTTAGTTTAGCTGTAAAATGTCTTAATAAAGGGGCCTCTTCAGTAATGGAGAGGCCTTTTAATTGGTCTCTTTTACTAAAGGTTTCAATGATCACTTCTGCTACATAGTCGATATGACTTTGCGTGTATACACGACGGGGTATAGCCAAGCGTACTAACTCAAGCGTAGCCGGAATCAATTGATGATTTTCATCGTATTTACCAAACATGAGTGATCCAATTTCAACGGCACGAATTCCTCCTTCTACATATAGTGCGCATACTAACGCTTGGCCTGGATATTGTGATGAGGGTATATGGGGTAAAAATGTTTTAGCATCTAAATACACCGCATGTCCGCCCGCAGGTTGCATTACCGGTACGCCGGCTGCAACTAATTTTTCTGTCAGGTATTCCATACTGCGAATGCGGTATTGTAAATAGCTTTCGTCCATCACTTCTTCTAAACCAATTGCAATTGCCTCCAGATCGCGACCCGCTAGTCCTCCATAGGTTGAAAATCCTTCGGTGATGATCAGCAGATTTCTGCATTCCATGGCTAGCTGCTCATTATTCATTGCTAAAAACCCACCGATATTGGCAAATGCATCTTTTTTGGCACTCATGCTACAGCCATCGGCATATGAAAACATTTCTTGAGCAATCGATTCAACAGTTCTGTTTTCAAAACCGGCTTCTCTTTTTTTAATGAAATAAGCGTTTTCTGCAAAGCGACAACAATCAAGAAAAAAGGGAATGC
>DDPN01000145.1:0-1562 GCA_002342205.1 Chitinophagaceae bacterium UBA2467
AAGGACACGCAACTGATTCGCTTAAAGGGGACCCTTGCAGGGGGCGGAGAACAAGAAGACCCCAAGTTTTTGCATGCCGAATTTTCTCCAACAGGTGAATATATCTCCTATGTTTACCAGAACAATCTCTATCTCTACAATATTGCTTCAGGTACTTACACAGCCATCACCAAAGACGGAAAATGGAATGAAGTAATCAATGGTAATTGTGATTGGGTGTATGAAGAAGAATTTGAATTCACGCAAGCCTATGCCTGGAATAAAGAAGGAACTCATTTAGCCTATTACCGATTTGACGAATCGGGGGTAAAAGAATTCAATATGACCATGTTTGATAATTCGCACAACAGCGATTACCGTTATAAATATCCTAAGGCAGGTGACGACAACTCAGTAGTTGAAATTCATCTATACGATGTAAAAAATAGCAAAGACGTAAAAGCTGATTTTGAGACTGGAGATATTTATATCCCCCGAATCAAATGGACAGAAGACAATAATACACTCGTCGTTTTTTGGATGAACCGCCATCAAAATCATTTAAAATTATTAGCGACGGATGCTAGTACGGGCAAGAGTCGTCTTTTATATGAAGAAACCAATAAATACTTTGTTGAGATCAACGATGACTGGTGGTTCTTAAAAGACGGAAAACACTTTTTATTCACCAGTGAAATGAATGGCTATCGCCACTTATACCTCTACAGCTTGGACGGTCAAACCAAATTGCAATTAACAAAAGGAAATACGGAAATCACAGAAGTAAATGGAGTTGACGAAACCAACAAACGAATATTCTATACGCTAGCGGCACCACGTCCCATGGATCGCAACGTGATGGTTACTGATTTTACAGGTAAAACAACTACTGCACTTACGACAGGTGAAGCATGGAATCGGGTCGTATTCAATGATGATTTTACAGCGTATTTTTTATACCGCTCTGACATCAATACACCACAACAGGTTAGTCGATACCAGTTGGTTGTAGACAAAAAGAAAGGAATTTCTTCTAAGCTTGTGCAACAATTAGGAGAGAGCACAAAGCTTAAAGAAAAAATGCAGGAGTATGGATTTGGTAATGCCACCTTCATACGCGTTCCTAACAGCAAAGGAGACACCCTCAATGGCTGGATGCTAAAGCCACAAACTTTTGACCCTTCCAAAAAATACCCGGTCTTATTTTGTAATTACGGAGGCCCCGGCTCTCAGCAGGTGGCAAACCGATTTGGCGCTGTTAGCACCTGGCATCAATTACTGGCGCAAAAAGGATTTATCGTCGTTAGTATTGATAACACTGGTACGGGTTACAGAGGAGAAGAGTTCAAGAAAAAAACCTATCTGCAACTTGGAAAACTTGAAATTGAAGATCAAATTGATGCAGCAAAAGAATTGGGTAAACTTTCATTTGTTGATAAAGACCGCATCGGCCATTGGGGATGGAGCTACGGAGGTTTCATGAGTTCATTAGCCATCACCAAGGGAGCAGGCGTATTTCATGCGGCTGTAGCTGTTGCACCCGTAACCAGCTGGCGTTTTTACGACAACATTTATACAGAACG
>DDPN01000145.1:1633-6002 GCA_002342205.1 Chitinophagaceae bacterium UBA2467
GGAAAATATCTTTTGATACATGGAACAGCCGACGACAATGTCCATTTTCAAAACTCTACTCAAATGGTTAGCGCACTGGTAAAAGCCAACGTCGCTTTTGATAGTTTTTATTACCCTAACAAGAATCATGGAATAGGAGGCACAGCAGACAACACTACTTTCCATTTATGGAGCATGAAAACAAAATGGATTTTGAATAATTTGGGTAACGAAAACACCAAAAGGGATTAAAAAAAGAACCCCCGATGGAAATCGGGGGACCCTAATCAAAAACCATTAACCATTAAACCTTATCCTATGAAAATTCTAATCGAATATAGTTCTGATTCGAATAGACAAAGGGTAATCGCATGTGATTTTACATAATTTAGGGGTTATTTACTAATATATACTTATTCAACTGAACTTATCCCAAAACTGCGGGTTATAGATGTATGAAAAAGGTAGTAGTTGCTGTTACGGGGGCTAGTGGTTCAATTTATGCGGCAGACCTTCTGCAAAAGCTATCCCAGCTAAAAGATCAATGGGAGGAGTTGGCTGTTGTTATGACAACTAACGCTAAAGAAGTGTGGAACACAGAGCTCGAGAATGATAGCTGGAAGAATCTCCCCGTTAAACAATTTACTACAACTGATTTCTCAGCACCCTTTGCTTCAGGCTCTGGTCAGTATGATACAATGATTATTATCCCTTGTTCCATGGGAACACTGGGCCGAATAGCTACAGGAGTTTCCAATGATCTAATCACACGTGCTGCAGATGTGGTTTTAAAAGAAAGAAGAAAACTGATCTGTGTGGTTCGTGACACTCCCTATAATTTGATCCACATTAGAAATATGGAAACCGTTACGTTGGCGGGAGGCATTATTTGTCCGGCAACGCCTTCTTTCTACAGCAAACCAAAAACGATAGAAGCGGTTGCCTCCACGGTTACGGATCGTGTATTGGATCTTGCAGGTTTTTCAATCAAAACCTATCGATGGGGCCATTGATTTAAATGCCCGCTTGCTTACGAATTACATTGAGCGCTCCCCCAGCCTTAAACCACTCGATTTGTTGTTCATTATAGGAGTGATTGGCTACAATAGTGTCTTGACTTCCGTCTGCATGATTTAAGACAATCTCCAGCGGCTTTCCAGGGGTAAAATTGGTTAACCCAATTATATCAATGTTATCATCCTCTTGAATTTTTGCATAATCTTCTTTATTCGCAAAAGTCAAGGCAAGCATCCCTTGTTTTTTCAAATTAGTTTCATGAATACGGGCAAACGATTTAACCAACACAACACGTACTCCCAAATGACGAGGCTCCATGGCCGCATGTTCGCGTGAAGAACCCTCTCCATAATTTTCATCTCCCACTACTATCGAACCGATACCAGCTGCTTTATAGGCGCGCTGTGTAGTAGGAACTGGACCATATTCTCCAGTCAATTGATTTTTGACAAGGTCTGTTTTCTCGTTAAAAAAGTTTACCGCACCAATCAACATGTTATTGCTGATATTATCCAAATGCCCCCTGAATTTTAACCAAGGACCGGCCATTGAAATGTGGTCAGTAGTACATTTTCCCTTTGCTTTGATAAGGAGTTTAAGACTTTTTAGATCTGTTCCTTCCCACGCTGCAAATGGGTATAATAACTGCAAGCGTTTGCTATCCGATTTTACATCAACTCTTACTTTGCTTCCATCTTCTGCAGGAGCCTGATAACCGGCATCCTCAACTGCAAAGCCAGCTACAGGTAGTTCGTTTCCTGCTGGTGGATCTAATTTAACAGCTTCTCCTTTTTCGTTAATCAACGTGTCGGTGATAGGATTAAAAGTAAGATCCCCGGCAATAGCGAGTGCTGTAACTAATTCCGGACTAGCCACAAAGGCAAGCGTGTTTGGATTACCATCAGCACGCTTTGCAAAATTTCTATTAAAAGAGTGTACGATCGTATTTCTCTCTTGCTTTTCCGCACCCATACGATCCCACATTCCAATACAAGGTCCACAGGCATTCGCAAATACGCGCGCACCTATTTTAGAGAATGTATCCAAGAAACCATCTCTTTCAATGGTATAGCGCACTAATTCACTTCCGGGTGTGATTGTAAATTCCGCTTTTGTTTTTAATCCTTTTTCTGCAACTTGTTTAGCTAAACTTACCGCACGACTAATATCCTCGTAGGAGGAGTTAGTACAACTACCAATCAAACCCACTTCAACTTTTGTGGGCCAACCATTTTGTGCAGCTACTTCTTTCATTTTTGAAATAGGTGTAGCAAGGTCTGGTGTAAATGGACCATTTAGATGAGGCTCTAGTTCACTCAGATTTATCTCAATGACTTTATCAAAATATTTTTCAGGATTTGCATATACTTCTGGGTCACCTGTCAAGTATTCTTTGATTAGATCGGCAGCATCAGCCACCTCTTTTCTTCCTGTTGCCTCCAGATAACGACGCATACTTTCATCATATCCGAATGTAGAAGTAGTTGCTCCTATTTCAGCACCCATGTTGCAGATGGTACCTTTACCTGTACAACTCATACTCGTTGCCCCTTCTCCAAAATATTCCACAATGGCATTGGTACCTCCTTTTACAGTGAGAATACCCGCAACTTTTAAGATTACATCCTTTGGTGAAGTCCAGCCGTTCAACTTGCCTGTCAATTTTACACCAATCAATTTGGGCATAAGTAGCTCCCAGCTAAGACCCGCCATCACATCACAAGCGTCTGCTCCTCCTACTCCAATTGCGATCATTCCTAAACCACCTGCATTCACTGTATGTGAGTCCGTACCAATCATCATTCCACCCGGAAACGCATAGTTCTCTAACACAACCTGGTGAATGATTCCGGCACCGGGTTTCCAAAATCCTATCCCGTATTTATTTGAAATAGAAGAAAGAAAATTATATACCTCCTCATTATCACTAACCGCTTTAGAAAGATCGGACTTGCCCTCATTTTTGGCAACAATTAGATGGTCGCAATGCACCGTTGAAGGAACCGCCACTTTTTTACGGCCAGTTGTATCAAATTGCAAAAGAGCCATTTGTGCGGTTGCATCCTGCATCGCAACACGATCTGGCGCAAAATCTACGTAGTCCTTACCCCTTTGAAAATCACGAGGTGAAACACCCTCCCACAAATGCGCATATAAAATTTTCTCTGCCAGTGTAAGAGGTCTTCCCAATGCTTTTTTAGCAGCCTCCACTTTAGCAGGCATTCCTGCATAGGTCTTCTTGATTAAGTCCAGATCAAATACCATGATTTTCGATTTTGTTTTCGCGGTGCAAAATTAAGAAAATCAAACCGAGGGATGACCGGTCTTTTGTATTTTTGGAATAAATAAAAACCGAATCCTTCCCCTATGGAAAAACTAAAATCTTTTGTGGAGTGGAATGTATTTGGAGTTTGCACCGCTATTGGCCTTCGAATGGGTATTTCCACCAGCCGCATCAGGCAGTATTTTTTGTATACCTCCGTACTCACCTTAGGCTCACCCGTCATTATTTACCTGGTTCTAGCCTTTTGGAAAGATCTCAGAAAATATATGCACTCAACGCGCAGAAATCCCTGGCATAGCCTCTAGTAAGGGAGGAAGCTTATAGTATCTCCTTCAACTTTTGTACTAACTGGTTGACCTCCGCTTCGGTATTATACTTTGAGAATGAAAACCGGATAGGTACCCCCTCTTTTTCTCCGGGAATGGCTTGTATTACATGACTACCCTGACTGGCGCCGCTGCTGCAGGCACTTCCGGCAGAAACACAAATACCCTGCATATCCAAACTCATTAACAACAGCTCAGATTGTGGAGTTCGGGGAAAAGAAACATTTAAGACAGTATACAAAGATTGACCATCCCAGTCGCCATTGAAACGAACACCAGGAATCGTTTGTACTAATTGATTGGCCAGCAAATTTTTCAATCGCAGAATATGATCTTGGTCAGTCTCCATTTGTTTTGATGCGATTTCCAACGCCTTTGCAAATCCTACGATTCCCGGTACATTCTCTGTACCCGCACGCATATTACGCTCCTGCCCGCCTCCATGAATCATCGGATTCACTTTAACTGAATCAGAAATAAAGAGTATTCCAACTCCTTTTGGACCATGAAATTTATGCGCAGCGCCAGTTGCGAAATGAATATTGGATCGATTAAAATCAAGAGGATAATGGCCAACAGTTTGAACAGTATCAGAATGAAACACTGCATTGTATGTGCGACAGAGATCTCCCACCGCATTAACGTCGAGTAAATTTCCAATTTCATTATTGGCGTGCATCAAGGAAACCAAACAACGCTGCTTGGCATTTTTTAACAACTGCTCTAAATGTGACAAATCAATATGTCCATTTGGTAAGACATT
>DDPN01000145.1:6077-21937 GCA_002342205.1 Chitinophagaceae bacterium UBA2467
ATGTGTTTACAACCCAAATCTTCAATAGCGGACCGAATCGCCATATTATCACTTTCAGTACCACCGCTTGTAAAAAAGATTTCTCCTGGCTTCACATTCAAAATGCCGGCCACAGTTTTACGTGCGTTCTCAATAGCCAGACGTGTTTCTCTGCCAAAAGAGTAAATCGAAGAAGGATTTCCGAAATGTGAATGCAAATACGGCAACATAGCTTCTACAACCAATGGATCCATTGGGGTAGTTGCAGCATTATCAAAATAAATACGGGTCATTGATTATGCGAATATACACTAGGATCTAGAAAGAGAGAGTTCTCCGATATCTCTCATAAGTTGTTGCGCAATATTGTTTGCCTTGGTTTCTAAATCGCTCTCCGCGTAAATACGAACGATAGGTTCGGTATTAGAGGCACGAAGATGTACCCAATCCTGATCAAATTCAATGCGGAGTCCGTCTTCACGATTGATAGGCTGTTTTTTATATTTTTTCTCAATCGCATCAAAAAGTAAATCCAAGTTGACACCAGCCGGCAACTCAATTTTATTTTTTGAGATAAAGTAATTCGGATAATTTTTTCGAAACCCACTCATGGCTTTATCCTGTCCGGCAAAATGAGAAAGAAAGAGTGCAATTCCAATAAGGGCATCTCGGCCGTAATGGAAGTCAGGCACTATGATTCCACCATTTCCTTCGCCACCAATCACGGCCTGCGTATCCTTCATCTTTTTAACAACATTTACTTCGCCCACAGCCGCCGGTGTATAAAGGCCTCCCCATTTCAAGGTTAGCTCACGAAGGGCCTTTGTACTACTCATATTACTGACCGTATTGCCTTTTCGTTGCGACAACACATAATCAGCTACTGCAACTAAGGTGAATTCCTCTCCGAATAAAGTACCGTCTTCATTCACAAAACAAAGTCGATCCACATCAGGGTCAACGGCAATTCCGAGGTCAGCACCCTGCCGAACTACTTCTTCACAAAGTTGACGAAGGTGCTCAGGCAAAGGTTCAGGGTTATGTGCAAATTGTCCATTGACAGTTTCATTTAACACAATAATCTCTTCAACTCCTAATACACGAAGCAAGGCCGGTACATAGGTCGCACCCGTTGAGTTGATTGCATCTACAACTACCTTAAGTTTTTTCTTAGAAATAATTTCCTTCTTGACAAGCGGATAGTTCAAAACCGCCTCGACATGCAGATCCAAAAAATCTTTTGAGATGATTTTTCCAAGCTTTTCTACGGTAGAAAAATTAAACGATTGTGAGGCTGCTAATTCCAAAACACGCGCACCAACAGCAGCGTCTATAAACTCGCCTTTTTCGTTTAGCAATTTTAAGGCATTCCACTCCCGTGGATTGTGACTAGCTGTTATGATAATTCCACCAGCAGCCTTTTCGGCAGGAACTGCAATCTCAACGGTTGGTGTAGTACTTAACCCCAGATCAATAACCTCAATGCCAAGACCAACTAATGTTTGCATCACTAATTGCTGTACCATTTCACCACTAATTCGACCATCACGTCCTACTACAACACGAGGAGACGCTATCCCTTCCGTAATAATTGTTGCAAAGGCTGCTGTAAATTTTACAATATCGACGGGGGTAAGATTTTCTCCGACACTTCCTCCAATGGTTCCTCTAATGCCGGAGATACTTTTCAATAATGACATAGGAAGGTTTTGCGGTGCAAAAATACAGGTTGTAAATCAAACCTTCTTTGCAAAAATTAACTAGTAAATTTGCATCATGCAGGAGCATTCGTGGTTTTCGGAGTGGTTCAATTCTCCCTACTATCACTTACTTTATTCCCACCGAGATGAAGAGGAGGCAAAGCAATTCATCAATCGACTCATTGACCATTTGCGTCCGAAACAGGAATCACGCATGCTCGACGTAGGATGCGGAAGAGGTCGACACAGCCGTCAACTTGCGACGCTTGGTTTTGATGTAACAGGCATTGATGTGGCACCAGAAAATATTGAATTTGCCAACCAATACGCCTCAACACATTTAAATTTTCAAGTGCATGATATGCGAAAAACATTTTGTGCACATTGTATGGACTATGTCTTCAACTTCTTTACAAGCTTTGGTTACTTTGATAACGCGCATGAACACGAAAGAGCTTTGCATACAATGGCCATCGCCTTAAAAAAAGGCGGAACCCTCGTCCTCGATTATGTAAATTATGATTTTGCCATTCAGCAGTTGATTGAAAAAGAAGAACGCATCATCGAACAAATTCGCTTTGACATTACTCGCTGGCATGACTCAAAATACCTCTATAAAAAAATTGTCGTGCACGATGAAAGTAAATCAACCACACTTTCATACACTGAAAAAGTAGCAAAGTTCACCCAAGAAGAACTGAGCGCAATGATTCAGCATCAAGACTTACAAATAAATCAAGTTGTTGGAAATTATCAATTGGAGGCGTTTGACAAAATACAATCGCCCCGGTTAATTTTTATCGCACAACGTTTACATTAATTACGAGGATTATTCATAATCAGATACCTCGATGTTTCGAACAGAGCAAAAGTCAAATCAGAAAGTGACTGCTGCATCTTTCTCTTTTGTCCAGCCTCTAAAGGTTTCCGTGTGCTGTCAACCAAAAAAAACTGTTCCTCCCCTGCATTTAGATTACGAACAAAAAAGTAATCATCGGTCACTACACCAATCCGATCGGCAGCGTTAGTAACAAATGCAAAATGATTCTTTAGATGCGGGTCAAGCAGATCTCTTCCCAGCGTTCTGTTTTGATACGTACGATGTAATAACCCCGCAACAGTAGGCATCACATCTATTTGGGATACCACTTCTTTTCTTCGTTGAGGCGCTAATAAGCTAGGCGCATAAAAAAGTAGTGGCACATGCTGATCGGTTAGCCGTTGAGTAGTCCAAATGGAGGGATAAACTGCATTTGCATTGCCGGCAACGCCATGATCACCAATTAGCACGAATATCGTATTGGCAAAATATGGTGAGCGAGAAGCCTTATCAAAAAATGTTCGAAAACAATAATCCGTGTAGCGAAAGGCATTGTATTCATCAACAGACTCAAACCCGTATTTTTCTAATATCACCTGGTCAACCGTGTCTCTTTTAAACGCACTATCAGAAGGAGGAATTGATCGCTGAAAGGGACGGTGATTTCCAGAAGTCTGGATATAGGCAAAAAAAGGACCTTTCGCATTATTAAAAACAGAGTGCGCCTCTTGTAATAAATCTTTATCACTGATTCCCCAAACATTGATAGGTGGAATTGAAGGGCGCTGCCCGGTGTGCATTTGCAGCCCTTCAATGTTTCGAAGCACTCCTTCAAAATTATTGAACTCAGCATCGCCGCCTAGAAAGTAGTGTTTTTCGTATCCTTCTAAACTATTAATAAGGGTATATTGATTGAGCGCTTTTGGATTACGGCTTGAAAACTTGAATAACTGAGCATCAGGGATCCCTGTTAATATTGCAAACAAAGCTCGCGCTGTTGAAAAAGTGGGCGCAAAACAACGCTCAAAAAAAATACCTTTTTTAGAGAGTGAATCAACATAAGGAGTTGTATTGAGCGGATTTCCACTCATACTACTCTTGTACATACTAAACGACTCACATTGTACGATCACAATGTTGGGTCTACTTTCTGCTGCCGTGCTACGAGGACCAACGGTTCGATGAAACTGCATCCGCTCTGTTTCAGTCCAATCCATCCAATGAGCAAGTACAGGATATAGTGCTCGAGCCCTATCCTCATTATAACTGGGCTGCCGGAGAGAGAGTGTTGCAGCAAAATTTTGAAGGGGGTTGATGGCCAGATAGGATAGAAAACTCTGCTGAAATCGAAAACTATCGCGACGTTTTAAAGGAATGCTACTTACAGATCCATGTATAAGAAATAGAAGCACCCATGCAGAAATAAAAAAATAACTGGGGCGATGCGGAATACCCAAACCATCCGTTTGGGTGATCACCTGCCAGTGACTTTTATGATACATCCAACGAAAAAATAATACGGCAACGCCTAGCCCAAGTAACATCCAGAGTAAAGGATACGTTTGCCAAATCATTTTTACAGAAATGGTAAAATCCTCTGCAAAATTCATCGCACCTGCATCTAGTGGCGTCTGGTTATAGGCAAAACTTCCAAACCCCGCAGCAAAAAAGAAGAAAATCACCAGTGTCAATACAGCAAGATAGAGCGTCCAAAATTTTTTGTTCCGCTCAGAATAAAATGGAGATAATGCCGGCAACGTGCTTAATAAAACGATTGGCAATAGCACAATGGCAATCCATCGAAGGTCATAGCGTAGCCCAAGCCAAAATGCAGGAACTGCCTGAGCAAAGTCAATACCCGAAGGCCGAAATGAAAAAAAAGTGATCAGTCTGAAAAGAGTAAAAATCAACATAAAAATACCCAGCAGGTTGATCACCCAAATCAGCGTTTTAGGAATGCGAATTCGACCGGATAACATTTAACAAAGAAACGACATCTGGAACAGACAAGGCTTTGTTACTTTTGTAAAGTGAAAATTGAATTGCAAACTATTTTAAGCTCCTTGCAAGCCGGTGACAAATGGCTCCTAGAGTTGATCAATAAAGAGGGGGCCAATTCTTTTTTCGACTGGCTACTCCCTTATTGGCGCACCCCTACTTTTTGGGCCCCAGCCTATCTACTTTTACTTTTATTTGTTGTTTACCGATTTAAAAAAAAGGCGCTGTGGTGGGTCTTATTTTTCATTGCAACCGTTAGCCTGGTAGACTTCACCGGCAACCAATTGATCAAGCAAACCATTCAACGAGTAAGACCTTGCAATGACCCCACTTTACTGGGAGAGATTATCCTGCGAATTCCGAATTGCGGATCAGGATTCAGTTTCATTTCTAATCATGCTGCTAACCATTTTGCAATGGCTACTTTTATTTTTATTACACTTAGCAGTTATTTGGGTAAATGGGGCTACCTATTGTTTTTCTGGGCTTTTTCGGTTGGCTATGCACAAATTTATGTGGGAGTGCATTACCCCACAGATGTACTGGCCGGATCATTCTTTGGCCTTTTGATCGGTTGGCTGTTTGCACGTCAATACAATAAACAGCATCGAATCACTAACTTCGAATCAGTAACCAGTACGCCACACTAATGGACCTATTTATTTTGGGATTGCTCATTTTACTCAATGGGCTTTTTTCACTCTCTGAAATCGCATTGGTTTCTGCAAGAAAAGCACGATTGGAACACCTGGCAGAGAAAGGTAACAAGCGAGCACAAACAGCATTGGAACTCTCCAATCATCCCGAGTTTTTTCTATCTGCCGTTCAGATTGGAATCACGCTAATTTCCATTTTAACCGGGGTTTACTCTGGGGAAAAATTCAGTGCCAATCTTTTACCCTATCTGATGAGATGGGGAATAAAACCTGATGTAGCAGAAACTTTATCAACCATCCTGATTGTAATTTTTGTCACTTTCCTTTCCATCATTTTTGGAGAATTAATTCCAAAACGAATTGGTCTGATTCGAGCGGAGAAGTTAGCAATGGCCACAGCGGGCCCCATGAAAATGTTTGCACAACTCACCTACCCTATTGTTTGGCTATTGAATGAGAGCAGTTCTCTTTTCTTTAAACTTTTCAAGATTCGAAAAAGTGCAAATGATGCTATTACAGAGGAAGAAATAAAGACATTAATCACAGAGGGAACAGAGGCAGGAACTATTGAAGAAGAGGAGCAGGAAATCATTGAACGAGTTTTTCATTTGAGTGACCGAACAATCACTTCACTGATGACGCATCGAAGTGATATTATTTGGTTTGATGAAAATGAAACAGAAGAGCAGATCAAAGAAAAAATTATTGAAGCGCCTCACTCTGCCTACCCAATTTGCCAAGGCAGTATTGATACTATTAAGGGCGTAGTCTCCATAAAAGACTTGTATGTCAATCCCGACAATTTGAAACTGGGGACCACCATGCAGCCTGCACTTTTTATCCCTGAAAATATATCGGCTTATCAAGTACTAGAGCGATTCAAAACATCCAAAGTTCATTCTGCTTTTATTGTAGATGAATACGGAAGTATTTTAGGAATGCTCACGCTTAACGATATTCTGGAAGCCATTGTAGGAGAAATTCCTCAAGAAGAAGGACCTGATTACGAAATCACCGAACGCGAAAACGGCAGCTTTTTGATAGATGCGCAAATTCCCTTTTATGACTTTCTATCCAAATTTGAAAAAACAGAATGGATGAATGAGGGGGAACAAGATTTTGACACCTTAGCGGGCTTTATTCTTCACCAGCTAGAGCGCATCCCAAAAACGGGTGAAAAATTAGTTTGGAAAGGATTCAGCATTGAAATTGTGGATATGGATGGGCACCGAATCGATAAAGTACTAGTTGAGATAAGCGATTCGATTCGAGAAGAAATGGAAGAATAATTAAAACGTCAATGTCCCTTTTGACTGGGGATAATCCAACTTTGTACTTTTCCGCTGCCCATTGGTAGTAAAATGAACTAAATTAATTTGATCATCATACAGGTCAAATAAGAGTGAGATATCAAATTGAACCTCTTGAATTTCATTAGGAACAGCTGGAATTTCAATAAAAGCATAGACTGCTTCTTTATCGTGCTCAAAGCCCAGATAATTTCCCTTATACCCCTTTCCATTGATCCCAAAACGAACACGGCCTGAGAGATACTTTTCTACTAAACTATCCATGGCATCGTGAAATTTGGGATCGATTAAATCTACTTTTTGTTTAAAAAGACGAGATAAGGTAGTCTCAAAATCATCCGTGTACATCTTACACTGAATCTCCAGCGTCCGTTCTACTTTATTGTGATTCACCTCTACCACTCCCACATGAAAGGGATGCTCCTTTGGCAAAGCGCCCAAAAAACTGCTAATCAACCAGCCAACTACCAAGAATACCGTTTGCATAATTTATTTTAGAATCACAAAACTGTGGTTTATTTTCAATCCCTCATTTTTTGGAAAGTTAAAACTTTAATGCCACTGACCTCATGAATGCTTTTTCATTCTATTTTCCGATGGGCTGGGAGCATATCATTAGTGTAGACGCATTAGATCATCAGTTATTCATTATTGCACTAGCAGCTCTCTATACCTGGTCTGACTGGAGAAAAGTACTTGTGCTAGTTACAGCCTTCACAATTGGGCACTCCGTCACCTTACTGCTAAGTGTACTGGACTGGATACGTCTGGATAGCAAATGGGTCGAGTTTTTAATTCCCCTAACGATTATGATTACCGCAGCCCTTAACCTATTTCAGCATAACCAAAAACAAACCACCTCGATAAGTACATATTGGCTTGCGCTATTCTTTGGATTCATCCACGGGATGGGATTTGCCAATAGTATCCGTTTCATGCTGGCACAGGATCAGCAAATTGGGTGGGGTCTTTTTGGCTTCAACGTAGGGCTCGAAGTGGGACAAATGCTGGTAGTAGTTCTTCTGTTAAGTGTTAATCACTTTGTTACCTTTATAGCCAAGCTACCCGCGCATAAATGGAATTTCATTGTCTCCAGTTTAGTGCTTGGCATTGCTTTTGGAATTACCATGAATAGATACCCTTTTTAATTATAAACATCTCAACATGAAAAATTGGATCGTTGTTTCAATGCTGCTTGTTCTGAGTATCTCAGGAACAGCGCAAAACATTCAGAACAATCCGGGAAGTAACCACGGAAACAAATTCGAACAAATGGGAACAATATTCCCAACCCCCAACGAATATCGTACGGCCAGTGGAGCACCAGGACCCAAGTACTGGCAACAACGCTGTGACTATGATATCGTTTGCGAGTTAGATGAGAAGAATTTGAAATTAAAAGGAAGTGAAACGATTACTTACTTCAATAACTCTCCCGACGTATTGACTTATCTATGGTTGCAGCTTGATGAAAACGAGCACAGCTCGGTCAATAATGCTAATTACCAAGATGCTTCTGCGCTAAGCAGACAGCTAAGTGTACAACGTTTAAAACAAATTGAAGAAGAGAAAGGAGATAACGGACTTGGATTTAACATTACAAAATTGACAGATGCGCTTGGCAAATCACTACGCTATACCATCAATAAAACAATGATGCGTATCGAATTGCCAACTCCGCTCAAACCAGGTCAGCGTTTTGCTTTTAAAGTAGATTGGAATTACAAAATCACAGACCGAATGACGGTGGGTGGTCGAGGCGGCTATGAATACTTTCCAGAGGACGGCAACCATCTTTTCACCATGGCGCAATGGTATCCCCGTCTTTGCGTGTATAGTGATTTCAGAGGATGGCAAAATCAGCAATTCACTGGTCGTGGCGAATTTGCGCTAACCTTTGGAAATTTTAAAGTACAAATGACTGTTCCTGCAGATCATGTCATACTCGGAACAGGTGAGTGCCAAAACTACCCTGTAGTATTAAGCCCGGCCCAATTAACTCGCTGGAAGCAGGCACAGGTTGCAAAAGAACCTGTTGAAGTGGTAACATTGGAGGAAGCAAAAGCAGCAGAAAAACAAAAATCAACGCAAAAGAAAACATGGGTATTCAAGGCAGACAATGTTCGTGACTTCGCCTGGGCTTCTTCAAGAAAATTAGTTTGGGATGCGATGCCCGCAAATGTAGAAGGAAAGAAAGTCATGTGTATGAGTGGCTATCCCAAAGAGGCCTATGGGTTGTATCGTGCTTACTCCACAAAAGCTGTAGCACATACTATCAAAACTTATTCAAAATTCACTATCCCTTACCCTTATCCTGTAGCACAAAGTATTGAAGCCGCTAATGGAATGGAATATCCCATGATCTGCTTCAACTATGGTAGAACAGAAAAAGATGGCACGTATAGTGAAGGAACTAAGAATGGAATGCTAGGTGTAATTATACATGAAGTGGGACACAACTTCTTCCCGATGATCATCAACAGTGATGAGCGTCAATGGAGCTGGATGGATGAAGGGCTCAACACCTTTGTGGAATACCTTACTGAAGAGTTGTGGGATAATAAATTTCCTACCCGCCGTGGACCTGCTGCTTACATCACCGATTACATGAAGTTGCCCAAAGATCAGCTAGAGCCGATCATGAGTAACAGTCATAATATTGTTCAGTTTGGACCCAACGCATATTCTAAACCAGCAACAGGCTTAAATATCTTACGTGAAACGGTGATGGGTCGTGAGTTGTTTGACTATGCATTTAAAGAATATGCAAGAAGATGGGCTTTTAAACATCCTGAACCTGCAGATTTATTCAGAACCCTGGAAGATGCCAGCGGAGAAGACTTAGATTGGTTCTGGAGAGGATGGTTCTATAGTACTGATGTATGCGATATTTCCCTGGATACAGTTAAATATGCAGTAGTTGATACTTCAATTAGTTCTAATGGAGGAAGAGCTGGTTCTATGCGCCGCGGAGTAGACAAACCACAGGTAAATGCATTTGAAGACATTTCAAAAATCAGAAATCGTGAAGACAAACGAATCACGTTTGCTACTGATGCAGATACTACACTTCGTGATTTCTACTGGCGTTATGCACGTGGACTAGAGCCTTATGACACTACACAAATTGAAGTGAGTTTTCCTGGAGGTGGAAGCGAAAAGTTGACCAACGAAGAAAAAGCACTTTATAGCAACCTGCACCAATACGAACTTACTTTCTCTAATAAAGGCGGATTAGTAATGCCTATTATCATTGAGTGGACCTATAAAGATGGTTCCAAAGAAATTGAAAGAATTCCTGCGCAAATCTGGCGACTCAATGAAAAGAAAGTAACAAAAGCATTCGTAAAGTCTAAAGAAGTAGCTTCTATCAAATTAGACCCACTTCGTGAGACAGCAGATATTGATGAAAAAAATAATGGCTGGAATAAATTAGATGAGCCTTCTCGCTTCAGCTTGTTTAAGCAAGGACAAGGTCCTAGAAGAGGTGCGGGTGGACAAAGTGGCAATCCTATGCAACGCGCGCAAGAGGCTAAAAAAGGTTTCTAATCTGTGAAAAGGGGACTGCTATTTTTTGCATTCATTGGTTTTTTGCTTTCTGCTCATGCCGCAACGGTTGATACGGTTTGGGTGGAAAGCAAAGCCATGAAGCAATCCTTCAAATGTGTAGTTATCGTACCTACGAACACAGCCAATCAATCAAAAAGATTTCCTGTCACTTATTTACTGCATGGATATAGCGGCTGGTATTCGAACTGGATTATTCGAATGCCCGAACTAATGCAAGAGGCCGATCACTATCAAATGATGATTGTGTGTCCAGAGGGTAAAAACAGCTGGTACATTGATAGCCCCATCAACGACTCTATGCGTTGGGAAACCTATATCGCTAAGGAGGTGCCCGCATTCATAGACAGTCATTATCCTACCATTGCAACACGAAATGCCAGAGCCATTACCGGACTTAGCATGGGAGGACATGGTGGTTTATATCTTGGCATCAAACAGGCCGCAATTTTTGGTGCTTGCGGAAGTATGAGTGGTGGCGTAGATATAGGATTTAGAAAAACGAGTTGGGAATTGCAACAATTATTGGGAGACAGTGCAACCTATCCCAACCACTGGAAGGATTATTCAGCTCACTATTTGGTTGAAAACTATAAAGCTGATTCCTCAGCCATGATCATTGATTGTGGTACAGAGGATTTTTTCTATGGCATCAATGAAAAGCTGCACCAAAAACTATTGGATTTAAAAATTCCGCATGACTATATTACAAGACCAGGGAAGCACGATTGGAATTATTGGCGTAATGCAGTACGTTTTCAGCTTCTCTTCTTTGATCGTTACTTTAGTAAAATAAGGAATTAGTTTTTCTTTTTCTTCTTGTCAAAATCTTGTATCACTTTAGGAAGTACACGAGGAACAGTGTCTTGTTGAGGAGGATTAGATGAAATATCTTCTTGTAATTTATTCATCACATAATTCTCAATGAGTAATACCCGGCCCGAGCGAGGATCATAATGCACAAACCGTCCATGTCGAATAGCTATTCCTTCATTTTTTACCACAACTTCTCCCACTTGTTTGTCTGGATCTTTTAGATCATAAACAGCAACCGTATCATAGGCAATCGCAGGATCCATGGCTCGCCATTGTTCTTCGCGAATCAACCCACCATTGTAAGAAAAATAAAGTTGTTTTCCATTCAGCTTACCCCACCTATAATTTTCTTCAGCAATTTTCACTCCTTCCAGCGAAAACCGCTTCCAAAGTCCCTCACGCTGGTCGTTAAGAAAATAGCCCTCTTCTTCATAACCCCTTTCCCCTCTAAGCTCCGGCACCGATAAAACCCAGGGCCCCTGCTTCCTATCCTTAAGATCAATACGGTTTAATGTATCCCCGCTTCTGGAGAGAATGTAGCTTTTCCATTGTGCTTGTATAGAAGACTGCAGAAATAGAAGAAGGAAGAAAACTGAGAGTATTTTAGTAAGTTTGAACATACTCGAATGTACTAACGAAAAACACTTGTCATGGCACAGACCCTGGTTAAAAAAAATCAATTTTTATTTTTTATCAGTCTTTTATTTACCCTCTCCATTCAACTAGCATCTGCACAAGTACTGGTGAGCCCCACCCCCGCACCAGATCGATTACGTTCCATGGAGCAACGAAAAGAACTGCTAAAAGATTCACTCCTAAACAGTGTTTCCTTTCGTAGTATTGGTCCCAGCATCATGAGCGGACGTGTGGCAGATGTTGATGCGAACCCCGAGGACCCAACCGAGTTTTATGTTGCCTACGCTACAGGGGGCCTTTGGCATACGGTGAATAATGGCCAAAGTTTCACCCCCATCATGGATAGTTTAGATGTACTCGTTATAGGTGACATTGCTGTCAACTGGAAATCAAGTCCACGTTTAATATGGGTTGGCACCGGTGAGGTAAATAGCAGCCGTTCTTCCTATGCTGGTACAGGAGTCTATCAGACCAGTAATAATGGTAAAACCTGGAACTACCTTGGCTTACCTGAATCGCATCACATCGGTGATATTGAGTTAGATCCTTCTAATTCACAAACTGCATGGGTAGCTGTACTTGGACATCTTTACTCTGCGAATGAAGAAAGAGGTGTCTACAAAACAACAGATGGAGGAAAAACCTGGCAACGTAGCCTATTTGTAAATAACGGAACAGGTTGCGTGGACCTGGCCATGGATCCAAACAATCCTTCTGTAGTGTATGCTGCCATGTGGCAACGTAGCCGTGAGGCCTGGAAATTTGAAGAAAGCGGTCCCTCCAGTGGAATTTATCGCACCAAGGATGGTGGAGCTAACTGGGAAAAAGTTTCAGGCACTGGATCAGGTTTTATGGAGGGAACTAAAATTGGAAGGATTGGTCTCACCACGTTCCCAGGTAATTCTAGTTTAGTTTATGCGGTTGTAGACAATAACACGCCCCTTCCTGCTAAATCAAAAACAGAAGATAGCTCTTACACAAAAGAACTATTTAAAGAAATGAGTGCAATGAGTTTTGCTGCTTTGAATGACAGCAAGCTGGATGATTTTTTAAGAAAAAATCGTTTCCCTCGTCAACACACTGCAAGTAGTGTAAAAAAAGCAGTCAGCGAAGGCACACTTAAACCTACTGCGCTATGGGATTACTTGGATAGTGATGATGGATTTCAAAATACAGGAATTGCAGGTTGCGAAGTTTATGTAAGTACCGATGGTGGAAGCAAATGGAAAAAAGCCAATGAAAAACCCATCAGTATTTTTAACACCTACGGCTACTACTTTGCAAAAATTTATACCTCACACACCAATCCTGACAAAGTATTTATTCTTGGATTTTCTTCACAGGTGTCTACAGATGGCGGTAAAACATTCAGCTCTATGGACAAGGAAAATGTGCATGCTGATCATCATGCACTTTGGGTCAATCCTAAAAAAGACTCACATCTAATCAATGGAAATGATGGAGGAGTTAATATCACCTATGACGATGGGAAAAACTGGTTTAAAGCAAATACTCCTTCTGTAGGACAATATTATTTTATCACCACCGATGACGCAAAACCCTATAATGTTTATGGCGGGCTACAGGATAATGGAAGCTGGTGGGGACCATCCACACATAAAGAAAGCATCGGATGGACAGACGATGGACAATATGCATATCGCATGATTAATGGCGGCGATGGCATGCAGGCCCAAGTGGATAAAAGAGATAACAGCACAGTTTATTCTGGCTCACAGTTTGGCTCCTATGCACGCTATAACAAAGACAAACGTGGAGGAGGAAAATTTATTCGTCCCCAACATGAGCTCGGCGAAAAGCCGTTGCGTTTCAATTGGCAAACACCCATTTTACTGAGTCGTCATCAACCTGATATTCTATACTACGGAAGCAATCGCTTACATCGTTCACTCAATAAAGGAGATACGTTAATCGCTCTCAGCAGTGATTTAACAGGGGGCGGCATTAAAGGAAATGTACCCTATGGAACATTAACGGCTATCGAAGAATCTCCACTTCGAATGGGCCTATTATATACAGGTAGTGATGATGGAAAAATCTATCGCTCCTCAGATGGCGGATATACTTGGACAGCTTTGCATCAACAAGCGGTGACAACCAACAAAAAGAAGACAAGCCCCACTACAACAACTGGCCTTGATACAAAAAACTTATGGGTGAGCAGAATTGTTGCCTCACAACACAAAGAGAATCGTGTTTATGTTACGCTCAATGGTTATCGTCATGACCATTTTAATCCCTATGTATTTGTGAGTGACGACGGTGGCCAAACCTGGAAAGACATTGCAGGAAACCTCCCCCTAGAAGCCGTAAATGTAATTCGTGAAGATCCTACAAACCCCTCTATTCTCTATGTAGGTACAGATGGAGGCGTATATGTAAGTTGGGACGGCGGACAAACTTATAAAGGATGGTATGCTGGTTTACCTAAATCAGTACCCGTACATGATATCGCCATTCAACAAAGAGAAAATGAAATTGTAATTGGAACACATGGACGCAGCTTATATGTTGGTAAGCTAAGCGCGATTCAAAAACCACTGCAACGCTAATTCATACCCTTGTAGACCCAGGCCAGCCAACACACCCACAGCGTGAGGGCTTACAAAGGAATGTCTACGAAATTCTTCACGGGCATGAACATTAGAGATATGCACTTCTAGTACAGGTGTACGTATAGCTGCTATTGCATCACCAATAGCAACAGAGGTGTGCGTGTACCCTCCAGGATTAAAAATGATGCCATCATAGTCAAACCCAACACGGTGTAATTCATTGATGAGTTCCCCTTCCACATTACTTTGAAAATAAGAAAAGGTGATAGAAGGATAACGAGACACTAACGTAGAAAAAAAATCCTCAAATGACTGGTGTCCATAGAGAGCGGGTTCCCGCTTTCCGAGCAGATTCAAATTAGGACCATTGAGAATGGCGATTTTCATTATTAGTTTTTCGAAGCTTGAATCATTCCGATAAAGTCATCGAACAGATAGCGACTATCGTGTGGTCCGGGAGTTGCTTCCGGATGATATTGTACAGAAAAGGCCGGTTTTCCCTTGACGCGAATTCCCTCAATAGATTGATCATTGAGATTGACATGGGTGATTTCAATATGATCTGCTTTTTTAACTGCTTCGGGATCCACACCAAAACCATGGTTTTGAGTAGTGATCTCAGAGCGTCCACTGATCAGATTTTTCACAGGGTGATTAAGCCCTCTATGTCCATGGTGCATCTTGAATGTAGGAATTCCGTTAGCTAATGCTAGTAACTGATGTCCTAAACAAATTCCAAAAACAGGTTTGTTTTCTTTCAACACTTCTTTGACAAAAGAAATAGCGTAGTCCATTGGAGCCGGATCACCAGGTCCATTGGAAATAAAATATCCATTAGGTTGGAACTGCTTCACTTCTGCCAAGGTAGTTTTTGCAGGAAACACTTTTACAAATGCACCGCGATCAACCATACACTGCAGAATGTTTCTCTTTACACCATAATCCATCACTGCAATACGAATAGAAGAAGAGGCATCTCCCATTTCATAGGACTGCGTAGTGCTCACTTTCGAAGCCAACTCTAGTCCATCCATATTTGGTACTTGCTGCAACTGCTTCTTTAGTGCTTCCACATCGGTAGTTTCAGAAGAAATAATACAGTTCATGGCGCCCTTTGTACGAATCTGTGCTACCAATGAGCGAGTGTCTACCCCTTCAATTGATACTACTCCGTTTGATTTCAGATATTCATCGAGTGAACCATTGGCTTGTTTACGAGAATACAACTCTTCCAAATTGCGGCCGATCAATCCGTTAATCTTAACACTGGAAGACTCCACATCCTCTGGCTTCACACCATAATTCCCAATATGTGCCGCATTCATAATTAGGATCTGACCAAAATAACTGGGATCCGTAAAAACTTCCTGATATCCGGTCATACCGGTGTTAAAACAAATCTCACCCGTGGTAGTTCCAATTGCACCATAAGCCCGGCCATGATGCACGGTTCCATCAGCGAGTACCAAAAGAGCAGGAGTAGATTGTTGTGGCATGAATACTGGTTAGTGGGTAAAAAACAAATTCAGCAAAAATAGCTGATTTATTTAAAATCCAAGTAATCAAAATAGCTAATGAACAGCAGGCTCCTGTTGGCTCAGGCAATGAAAACTGCCTAATCCCCAGATAATATCAGTAGAGTCAATTCCAATAACCTGACGACCGGGGAAACACTCCTCGATTAATTGTAAGGCCTTATCGTCATTTTTTGAATTGAAAACAGGAACAATGACAGATTGATTGGCAATGTAGAAATTGGCATAAGAGCAAGGCAAACGTTGCCCTTCATATGAAAGAGGCTC
>DDPN01000145.1:21951-23982 GCA_002342205.1 Chitinophagaceae bacterium UBA2467
TGTTGCAACAAGGAATAGTTTTCATCGGAACGATTTGTCTCTACTACGGTAAGCACGGTGTCTTCATTCACAAATCGAACAGTATCATCAATATGTCCATCGGTATCATCGCCGACAATTCCTTCATCGACCCATAGTACCTGTTCTACTCCGTAATAGGCGCGGAGATATTCCTCTATTTGCGCTTGATTCAAATGTGGATTTCGATTGGGGTTTAATAGACAGGCAGTAGAGGTTAGCACAGTGCCCGCTCCATTAAACTCAACTGACCCTCCTTCCATTACAATTCCTGGGTAGTAAACAGGATAATTATAATGACGAGCAATCAAGGTTGGAATTACATCATCCAAATCGTAGGGAGGATATTTATCACCCCATGCATTATACCCCCAATCTACGATTGCTTTAGGCTGTGCAGCAGAAGGATTGATTAAAAATGCAGGACCATGGTCTCTACACCAAGCATCATTAGTCGGATGAAGAAAAAACTTTACACGCGAAAGATCCACACCAGCTTTTTCGAGCGTCTGTGTGGCAAATTGTTGCATGGCTGTATTCACCACATTGATCTTAACCTCTTCTCCTTTTACTAACTCTTTAATGAACTGTGCATAGGAAGGAAAAATAGAATGAATTTTTCCAGGCCATGAAGCCTCTTTATGTGGCCAACTCAACCAAGTGGCTACATGTGGAGCAAATTCTGCAGGAAAATAATATCCCTGCTCACGCGGAGTGGGACGATCAAGATTCATCAACATAACGCTTGGTGATAGGATCATAAGAATCGATACGACGATCGCGTAAAAATGGCCAGTGCGTTCTGTAATGATCAGTCTTAGAAAGATCGATATCGATAACTTTTATTTCTTCTTGGTCGTGTGTGCCCTGATAAAGGATGCTACCAAAGGGATTAGACACAAAGGAACCTCCCCAAAACTGCATGGCTCCATTTTGTTCCATGCCCACTCTATTTACACTAACAACGTGTACGCCGTTTGCAACTGCATGGCTACGCTGAATCGTTTGCCAAGCGCCGTACTGCTCTGTATTGGTAGCTGGATCCTGTGAGGTAGCCCATCCAATTGCAGTTGGGTAAAAAAGAATTTCAGCTCCCATCAACGAAGTGATGCGGGCTGCTTCCGGATACCATTGATCCCAACAAATCAACACACCAATCTTTGCAAATTTGGTCTGGAAAACCTTGTACCCTAAATCACCTGGAGTGAAATAAAACTTTTCATAATAAGCCGGATCATCAGGAATATGCATCTTTCGATGTTTTCCCAAATACGTTCCATCCGCGTCAATCACTGCAGTAGTATTATGATATAACCCTTCCGCTCTTTTTTCAAACAATGAGGCAATTACAACTACTCCTTTTGCCTTGGCTACCGCTTGGATTTTCTCAGTAGAAGGACCCGGAATAGATTCAGCCAGTTGAAAATTTTCGTAGGCTTCGACATCGCAGAAATAGAGTGAAGTGAACAACTCTTGCAGGCAAACAATTTGAGCGCCTTTGGCTGCAGCTTGTTCAATTCCGGCAATTGCTTTTTGCAGGTTAGTGGCTTTGTCAGCCACACAACTCATTTGAACAATGCCAACGGATACTTTTCTCATAGCAAGTGATTGATTCGCAAAAATAACTGATTGGAGGGGCAAAAAAATGCTCTCCATTTGGGAGAGCATTTATCGCGAGTTAGTTTTGGTTGGTTATTACTCGTTACTGGTTCCTTCAGTAGCTTCAGTGGCTGGAGCTTCGGCAGGAGCAGCTTCTGCAGTTTTTTCAGTAGCTTTTTTACGGCTTCCGGAACGGCGTGTTTTCTTTGCAGCCGCTTTTTCTTCACCAACCTTTTTGTAGATATCATTGAAATCTACCAACTCAATCATGGATATATCAGCATTGTCTCCAACACGATTTCTCAATTTGAGAATACGCGTATATCCACCCGGACGACCCGCTACCTTTTCAGCAACGGCACCAAATAATTCTTTAACTGCCTCTTTATCCTGAAGGTATCCGAATACAATACG
>DDPN01000099.1:0-434 GCA_002342205.1 Chitinophagaceae bacterium UBA2467
GAAATTGTAAAAGAGCAGATTACTACCGTTTGGAATAAAATTCAGCAGCGAGACTTTTATACAGGCTGCGGGAAGGATGACTGTCACTGGTGTCAATTTGTAAAAACGAATCAACTAACAATTGCCCTGCACGATTTAGAAGATTTCACAGCGGAAACAGGGGAGGATTAACGACTCTTTCACTCGAAACCCTGTATGTTTGCAAGTATGCAAAAAGGAGGCTTTTTAATTGGCCTTATTGGAAGTTTACTGTGGGTTTCGGTACTCACACAAACGGGCTGTGCTAGCATTGTGCCCCCACAAGGTGGACCCCGCGATAGCATTCCACCCGTTTTACTAAAAGCAGTACCAGGCGATTCTGCTACACGCTTTTCAGGTAAAAAAATTGATTTCTATTTTGATGAGTATATAGATGTGCAAGATGCACTTACTAA
>DDPN01000099.1:468-4979 GCA_002342205.1 Chitinophagaceae bacterium UBA2467
GAGACCTTAGTGTTCGATTGAAAGATTCATTGTTACCGAACACAACCTATACCATCGATTTTGGCAACTCAATCAAAGACTTTACGGAGGGCAACGTAGCTAAAAACCTGCGCTATATTTTTTCAACAGGTAACTTCATTGACTCATTAGAAATAAAAGGAAAAGTGCTTTTGGCTGAGTCAGGTAAAGCAGATAGCACACTCATTGTTCTTTTACATACTGATGCGGAAGATTCTGCAGTGGCTAAAAAGAAGCCCATTTATATTGCAAAGCTTGACCGAGACGGAAAATTTCATTTCAGAAATCTGCCCTCTCGAACTTTTTATCTGTACGCATTAAAAGATGAATCGGGTATGCGCAGGTACACAGAAAAATCACAGCTATTTGCTTTTGCTGATCTTCCTGTAGAAACATTAAAAAGCAAAGACAGCATTACCCTTTATGCTTTTGCCGCTGCACCTGCTACTCCCAGTTATACTCCAACCGAAACAGGGAAGCCTAAAACAGAGACCGATAAACGATTAAAATTTCAAACGAATCTGCAAAATTCACAGCAGGATATATTAGAGCCATTAACTTTTCAATTTGATAATCGAATTACCAAACTAGATTCTGCAGGGATCAAACTTTTTAAGGATTCAACCTACACCCCAATAGATTCGTTTCGCTTTTCGCTGGATACAACGCAAAAGGTACTCACTTTTTCTACTCCTTGGCAAGAGGGAACCGCTTATCATCTTGTGTTAGCAAAAGGTGCAGCCGAAGATTCACTGGGCAAACAATGGACTAAAACAGATACACTCAACTTTACTACAAAACGAAAAATTGATTATGGAAAAATCAAGATTCGTTTACGTGGAATCAATATTTCTTTATTACCTGTCCTTCAATTTATTCAAGGAGAACGAGTGATAAAATCAGTTCGGCTAACCGGTCCGTTATTTGAAGAGGAGTTAATGACTCCAGGGGAATATCAATTACGGATACTGTTGGACTCAAACGGAAATGGAAAATGGGACACTGGTCAATTTTTTGAAAAGAGAAAACAACCTGAACGCGTACTGCCCATTGAAAAGAGAATTTCGATCAAACCAAATTGGTCAAACGAGTACGAAATCGAATCGGGGATCCGTTGATCCAGCCCCTATCTTTGCACCATGCAATTCTCTTCTGTTTTACTTGAAAATGCAGTGCAGGCTTTTTCCAAATTACCAGGTATCGGGAAAAAAACTGCATTACGTTTAGTCTTGCATTTACTAAAACAAGATGAGGCAACCGTGACGCAATTCAGCGAAGCGATTACCCGATTAAAAAAAGAAATTAAATTTTGTACCCGTTGCGGCAATATTGCAGATAAACCGCTTTGTTCCATTTGTGATAATCCAGGACGTAAACAACAACTGATTTGTGTAGTAGAGAGTATACGCGACGTGATTGCGATTGAAAGCACACAGCAGTTTAATGGCATCTATCATATTTTAGGCGGTATCATTTCTCCACTCGACGGAATAGGCCCTGAACAACTTACTATCGATTCGCTAGTTGAACGGATCAAAAAAGAAAAAACAGAAGAGATCATCTTTGCACTTAATCCTACTATTCAAGGAGATACGACCATCTATTACATACAAAAGAAATTACAAGACCAACCCGTTCGTATCACTACAATTGCCAGAGGGGTAGCCTTTGGTGGCGAATTGGAATATGCCGATGAAATGACACTGGCACGCAGCTTGCAAAACCGTCTTCCAGTAGAACGGTATGTAAATGGTCGCTAAGGCTTTTCCTTGGGAGATATCCCTATTTTTCATAGCTTTGTGCCCACTTACGGGCGGATTTGTTTATTGTTCGGCCTTTCTCCAACGGAACTAATAAACGCAGGAACACATCACCGTTTCCCTCGTTTATTCAGCAACGTTTTAGATTTCTTACAAATTCTCCTGTCAGTTATAACCATTTGACTATGAAAAGCATTCAAGCTGCTTTACAGCAGCGTATTTTGGTAATTGATGGCGCCATGGGAACGATGATCCAGCGGCATAAACTAACCGAAGCAGATTACCGTGGTGAACGTTTCAAAGACTGGCCCTCGGATCTAAAAGGGAATAACGACCTGCTCAATATCACACAACCTGAGATCATAATTGGTATTCATCAACAATATCTCGAAGCGGGCGCAGATATCATTGAAACGAATACATTCAGCAGCACTTCTATTGCCATGGCAGATTATGGCATGCAGACACTGGCAAAGGAATTAAACATTGCTGCAGCTCGCTGCGCAAAAGAAGCCGTAACTCGATCTAAAAAAGAAGCTTGGGTTGCTGGTTCAATTGGACCCTTAAATAAAACACTATCACTTTCTCCTGATGTTAATAATCCTGGATACAGAGCCATCACCTTTGATGAAGTGGTAGAAGCCTATTATGAGCAAATAAGTGGCTTGGTAGAAGGCGGAGTAGATGTGCTACTGATTGAAACCATCTTTGATACGCTGAATGCAAAAGGTGCAATCTATGCCATCAAAAAATATTTTGATGAAACGCAACAGTCTCCTCTTCCCATAATGATCAGTGGAACCATAACTGATGCTTCTGGTCGTACACTGAGCGGACAAACGCTCGAAGCATTTTACACTTCGGTGGCACACGCACAACCCCTAAGTGTTGGACTCAATTGTGCATTAGGTGCAAAAGAGATGCGACCCCACATCGAAGAGTTATCAACCCTAGCTAGCTGTTATGTATCGGCCTACCCCAATGCAGGATTACCTAATGCAATGGGTGAATATGATGAAAGCCCTGCAGATACCGGACACTATTTAGAAGAATGGGCACGCGAAGGATTTGTAAATATTGTTGGCGGATGCTGTGGCACCACGCCCGACCATATCAAACATATTGCTGAACATGTGAAAGGTCTTCAACCCCGACCATTACCCGTAGTAGAAACCACCCTCCACTAATTTCGAAATTCACCATGGAACATAAAACGATAAAACCTTACTTACGATTAGCAGGACTAGAGCCCCTGGTAGTGAGACCAGAAACCAATTTTGTGAACGTAGGGGAACGAACCAATGTAACGGGTTCAAAAAAGTTTGCAAGACTCATTCGTGAAAAAAAATATGAAGAGGCCTTAAGCGTTGCACGTCAGCAAGTAGAAAATGGAGCGCAGGTATTGGATGTAAATATGGATGACGCATTGTTGGACGGCGTGGAGGCGATGACTACCTTTTTAAATTTATTACAAAGCGAACCTGACATTGCCCGCATTCCTATCATGATTGATAGTTCAAAATTTGAGATCATTGAAGCGGGACTAAAATGTGTGCAGGGAAAGTGTATTGTTAATTCTATATCACTGAAAGAAGGAGAAGAAAAATTTTTACAACAAGCCACCATTTGTCAACGCTTTGGAGCAGCAGTAATTGTAATGGCCTTTGATGAAAAAGGTCAGGCAGATACTATGATGCGCAAAGTCGAGATTTCTGAAAGAGCCTTTCAATTATTAACAACCCGCTTACACTTTGCTCCACAAGACATCATATTTGATCCGAACATTTTTGCTGTAGCAACTGGCTTAGAGGAGCACAACAACTATGGCGTTGATTTTATCGAAGCAACTCGGTTGATCAAACAAAAAATGCCGTTAACTAAAGTAAGCGGTGGTGTCAGCAATCTTTCTTTTTCATTCAGAGGAAATGACCACGTACGCGAGGCGATGCATGCCGTATTTCTTTTTCATGCGATCAAGGCGGGTATGGACATGGGTATTGTTAATGCAGGTCAGTTGGTAGTGTACGATGAGATTGAACCCACACTTCGTCAATTATGTGAAGATGTGATTCTCAATCGCAACAATGATCAAAACGAAGCCACCGAAAAACTAATTGCATTTGCCGAAACAGTTAAAGCAAAAGGAAAAGCCGAGGTAAAAGATGAAGCGTGGAGAAATAATTCAGTTGAAGAACGTCTCAAACATGCGCTGATCAACGGAATTACCGATCATATTGATACAGACACAGAAGAAGCCAGACTAAAATACCCAAGACCGCTCGATGTAATTGAAGGGCCTTTGATGGCAGGAATGAATGTAGTGGGAGACCTTTTTGGTGCAGGTAAAATGTTTTTACCCCAGGTGGTAAAAAGCGCACGAGTAATGAAAAAGAGTGTGGCCTGGCTAACCCCCTTCATTGAAGAAGAAAAGAAAAATAATCCCCAAGCCTCCGCAGGAAACGTACCTAAAGTATTGCTAGCAACGGTAAAAGGCGATGTGCATGATATTGGGAAAAATATCGTGGGCGTTGTGTTAGGATGTAACGGCTATGATATTATTGACCTGGGTGTAATGGTACCTGCAGATAAGATTTTGGATACCGCACAAAAAGAAAATGTAGATGTGATTGGACTTAGTGGTCTTATTACGCCGTCATTAGACGAAATGGTGCATGTGGCACATGAAATGAAACGAAGAGGGATGAAGCAGCCATTATTAATTGGAGGCGCAAC
>DDPN01000099.1:5055-13972 GCA_002342205.1 Chitinophagaceae bacterium UBA2467
GTAACCGTAGTAAGCTCTTTATTGAGCAAGGAACAAAAACCAAAACTTCTTCAACAAACCAAAGACGAATATCAAACACTGCAGCAACAATTCCTGAATAAAAACAAAAAGTCATTAATCCCTTACCAGGAAGCAGTGGTAACAAAAGAATATTTTGATTGGAAAAAATACAAGCCAACCACACCATCGTTTACAGGTAAACGTGTTCTTAAAAATGTAGATCTGGCGACCATTGCACGCTATATAGATTGGGGGCCTTTTTTCATTGCATGGGAAATGCCAGGACGCTTCCCGGATGTCTTGTCTGACAAAGTGTTTGGCCAAGAAGCACAACGATTGTTTGAGGATGCTAAAAAATTAATTGAAAAAATAGTTGCAGAAAATTGGTTCCAAGCAGATGGCGTAATTGGATTTTGGTCCGCAACAAGCAACAATGCCGATACGATTACTTTACAAACTGAAAAAGGAGAAGTAAAACTGGAGTGCCTGCGCCAGCAACTAAAAAAAGCAGTTGGACAACCTAGTTACTCCTTGGCAGATTTTGTTTGCCCGGCCGAATTGGGTACCGACTTTATGGGCTCGTTTGCGGTGACCATTCATGGTGCTAAAAAACATATTGATCGCTTTGCAAAGGAGCAGGATGAATACAATAAAATTTTAGTACAGGTACTAGCCGATCGCTTTGTAGAAGCATTTGCAGAATATCTGCATGAGCAAGTGCGTAAAGAATACTGGGGCTATGAACGCAATGAATCACTCACGAATGAACAATTAATTCGCGAAGAATATAAAGGCATCCGTCCTGCCCCCGGATATCCAGCCTGCCCGGATCATACAGAGAAACTGAAACTATTTGCACTACTTAATGCCACTGAAGAAATTGGCATAACCCTCACGGAAAGCCTGGCTATGAATCCACCTGCGTCAATTTGTGGATGGTACTTTGCGCATCCTGAAAGCCACTATTTTGGTTTAGGAAAAATTGAACGTGATCAATTAGAAGATTACGCCAAGCGAAAAGGAATGACATTGGAAGAAGCAGAGAAATGGCTAAGACCAGTTATTGAATAAGGCATTGTTTGAGGCCCGAAGGGCCGAGGCTGCCTGCGCTTAGGCGAGAAGCGTGATTTTTAGCCAGTATTTTTTGCCGAAAGGATGAACAGTGCTTCAGCAAATTCCTAGTTGATGTAAATCGGCATGAAGCTGTGCTGCGGATTGAAAGTGGATACTATTCATTCCCATCTGCTCCCCTGCTTTGACATTACGCAGATTATCGTCAATGAAAATTGAGCGTGCAGGATTGATTTGATAACGAGTGAATAAAAGTTGATAGAATTCGGGAAAGGGTTTACGGGTTCCTTCTTGACCACTCACGAGTCTTCCATCAAACCAATGTAGAAAATCAAAACGCTGTAGTGCGATATGAAAATTTTCACCACTCCAGTTGGTTAGAGCATAAAATCGATATTGCTCCTTTGCTTTGAGTGTTTTAAATAATTCAACTGTTTCAGGAAGCGGTCCTTTTAACATCTCAATCCAACGTCCATAAAAATCACGAATCGGCTGCTCCCATTTGGGTTGAGGAAACTCAGCTAACTTTTCTTCAGTCGCCTTTTGCAAGGGATAGCCAGCATCTTGCTGCTCATTCCAATCTGATGTACAGATATGTTTGAAAAAGAAGTCACGATCAGCAGGATCAGCAAAATAGGAGTCGTCATACACATAAAGCGGGCTCCAGTCTACTAAAACACCACCGAGGTCCCAGACAATTGTGTCAATCGACGTACTCAAGATTTACCGTATTTCAACTTGAGAAGAATCATGATGCCCGACATCAACAGCATGACCGCATTAGTAAGGATGATTACAAAGTTGTCAATCATAAATCCATATACCAACCACATAATCTCATTGATAAAGGCAATTAAAAACATGGTGAGTGAGATATCCTTAGCAGATTGTTCGCGCCAGGTTTTAATTACTTGAGGTAAAAATGTAAAAGCCGTTACAGCACCTGCCGCGTAACCAAGAATTTCAGCTGCGTTCATATAGATTGATTTAAGAACCGAAGATACAATGTCTATCGTTTTTCCAATAACCACCACAAACGTTTACGTGGTTTAATCTGGTAGTTCGTTCGTATATAGCGCTGAATATGCGACATCGCCTCTTCTACATCATCTGTAAGTAGTAATAGATCCAGGTCTTCCGAAGAAATGGTCCCCTCCTGTTGCATTTTGCGAAATACATCCATCATAGGTTGATAAAATGCTTTACCAAACAAAATAACAGGGAAACGTGTAATTGTTTTTGTTTGCACCAAGGTGAGCGTTTCAAATAATTCATCCATCGTACCAAATCCTCCGGGCATAATTACAAACGCATAGGAATATTTTACCAGCAATACTTTTCGTACAAAAAAATGTTCAAAGGTTACTGAGCGATGCAAATAAGGATTCTCCTTTTGTTCAAAGGGCAAAACGATATTACACCCAAAAGACTGTCCGCCATTTTCATAAGCACCTCGATTGGCTGCTTCCATTATTCCAGGCCCCCCACCAGTTAACGTGGTAAATCCCATTTCAGCAATTCGCTTCCCAAACTCACGCGCTTGTCCATAATAGGAATGATCTTCTCCAAATCGTGCAGAACCAAATACGGTGATGCAAGGACCGGCAAAGTGAAGCGTCCTAAATCCTCTGATAAATTGCTTAAACACACGCCAGGCAAACAATAATTCATAACCCCTGCTCTTGGGTCCTTCCAAATAGACATGATGCTTAGGCTGTATCAGCCGAGGAGCGTGCTTTTTATGAACAGATGAACTCATACTTCTTTATTTAAAGGCCATTTGCCGACATTTGCACCAAGTGCAACTAGAATAACTCTAACAAAATTATGCGGATCGTCTCGTACAATGTAAATGGGATTCGAGCAGCCTTAAAAAAAGGGTTGCTGGACTGGATGGCAACAGACCCTGCTGACATCATCTGTTTACAAGAAACAAAAGCAAGACCGGAGGATGTTGATACGGCCCCGATCAATTTACTAGGCTACGAGGACTACTGGTTTAGTGCACAAAAAAAAGGATACAGCGGTGTAGCGGTTTTCACAAAGATCAAACCTGATCAGGTAATAATGGGAAATGGTCATGGCCCCAGTGACGAAGAAGGACGAGTGATTCAATTGGATTTTGGATCCATTCGATTAATCAATGCCTATTTCCCTAGTGGCACAAGCGGAGAAGAAAGACAGTCTTTCAAATATGAATGGCTCAACGAATGCTCCAGTTGGTTAGAAAAATTGAAAAAGAAGCACCCCCAGTTAATTCTCTGTGGTGATTATAATATTGCACACCAGGAAATTGATATTCACGATCCAAAGGGAAATAAAAATTCATCTGGATTTCAGCCAGAAGAAAGAGCTTGGATGACACGGTTTTTTGAAAGTGGTTGGATAGACACTTTTCGACTCCAACATCCGGAACCACATCAATATACTTGGTGGAGTCAGCGTTTTCCGAGTGTTCGTTTGCAAAATAAGGGATGGCGTATCGATTATATTAATGTCACCACACCGCTGGAAAAAAAGATAAAAAAGACAGCGATTTGGCCAGCTATCAAACACTCTGATCATTGCCCTGTTTTTTTAGAACTAACTAAGTAAATCATGTATATCTATAATGTGACCATAAAAGTTGACCACGCTATTGTAAAGGAATGGCTACATTGGCTTAAGCAGGAACACATCCCAGAAATAGTGGCAACCGGTTGTTTTACAGAGGCAACAATCTTGGAATTATTAGAAAACGTGGATGAAGAAGGAGCAACATTTGCGGTGCAGTATAAGGCCCCCCGCCTCGAAGATTATCGTACTTATTTATCCGAACACGCGCCGCTATTACGCCAAAAAGGCCTGGACAAATGGGGCAATAAATTTGTTGCATTTCGCACATTTATGAAAATCGTGGATTAGGGGTGTAAAACCCATTATTTTATTTTTCCGCTATGAAAAAGCGGTTAAATTTGCCGCTCTCAGTACCTACAAAAAACCAACGCATGAACAAAGGAGATCTAATCAATAAAGTGGCGGACGATACCGGACTGACAAAGGTGCAAGCTAATGAGGCTATCGATTCGCTATTGGAAGCCATTGCAAAAACCCTGAAAGGGGGTGGCAAGGTAACCTTGGTTGGATTTGGCACTTTCTCTGTGTCAAAACGTGCAGCCCGTAATGGAAGAAATCCAAAAACAGGCGAAACCATTAAAATTAAAGCTCGTAAAGTTGCTCGCTTCAAAGCAGGCAAAGAGCTAGCTGAAATGCTCTAAAACCAAAATCAATAAATATATACAACTATGGGAAGAGGTGATAAAAAAACAGCCAAAGGAAAACGATTCAAGGGTTCTTTTGGTAAAAGTCGTCCTGCTAAAGTAACCAAGAAAGCTGCGACTAAAAAGAAGAAGTAATCATCACAACATGACTACAAGAAAAGAGGGAGTATTACTCCCTCTTTTTTATTTAACTAAGGTTCCTACCTTTTCTCCGGTAATGACCCGTTTTAGATTATCGGGTTCGTTCATATTAAATACAATAATGGGCAGTTTGTTTTCCATACAAAGTGTAAAGGCTGTCATATCCATCACCTTTAATTGTTTGGATAAACATTCTGAAAAACTGATCTCTTCAAAACGAGTAGCTGTTTTATCTTTTTCAGGATCAGCTGTGTAAATGCCGTCTACACGGGTTCCTTTTAAAATTACATCGGCATTAATTTCAATTGCACGCAAAGATCCAGCTGTATCAGTTGTGAAATAAGGATTGCCGGTACCTGCACCAAAAATCACCACACGGCCTTTTTGTAAATGACGGATTGCTCTGCGTCTGATATACGGCTCAGCGATCTGCTCCATTTTAATAGCACTCTGTAAGCGGGTATAAACTCCTATTTTCTCTAAACCGGCTTGTAAGGCCATCCCGTTGATTACCGTCGCTAACATTCCCATGTAATCGCCATGTGCACGTTCAATTCCGGTTTCCTGTTCGTTCATTCCTCGATAAATATTTCCACCGCCAATGACAACCGCTACTTGCACACCCAATTCCGTGATTGACTTGATGTCTTTGGCATATTGAGCAATCACATCGGTATCGAAGCCAAAGTTCTTATCCCCCATTAAAGCTTCACCGGATAATTTGAGTAGCACTCGTTTGTAAACAGGTAACATGAAGAAGGTTTTGGTGTAACGAAGATATAGAATTTGCTAGGGCGAAAAAAAGCGCCCGGTTTCACCGGGCGCTTTATCAAAATTTCAGTTTCTCATTATAAAATTAACCAAGTGCAACACGCTTAAAACCTGTTACAGTCACATTACCTGACTCTTTCAGGTAATCAGCAACAGACTTGCTGCTATCTTTTACAAAAGCCTGGGCAGTGAGGGTTTGCTCTTTAAAGAAAGCTCCCATTTTACCTTCAGCGATCTTAGCAATCATTTCTGCAGGTTTGCCGGCCATTTTAGGATCCTGGTTCATCAATTCAACAACGATGCTCTTTTCACGCTCAATTACCTCAGCAGGAACTGAAGCTGCATCTACTGCAACGGGGTTTAAGGCAGCAATTTGCATCGCTACATCTTTACCTGCTTCAGCGGCTTCTTTATCCATTCCAACTAAAACGCCAATACGATTAGCACCATGTATGTAAGAAGCTACATAAGGTGCGTCGATGCGCTCAAACTTGGTAACACCGATCTTTTCGCCGATGGTTGCTAATTTTTCATCCACCATTGCAGCAACTGTTAAGTTACCAATCTTTACTTCCATCAATTGTTCTAAAGAAGTAACATTGTTAGCGATGGCAGCATCTGCAATGCTTTTTCCGAAAGCAACGAAGTCAGCATTTTTAGAAACAAAGTCTGTTTCGCAGCTCACACATACTACAATACCTGTTTTGTTATCAGCTGTAGTTTGTGCAATCACCACACCTTCTTTTGCTTCACGATCACTACGCTTCGCAGCTACTTTTTGTCCTTGCTTACGCAACCAGTCAATAGCGGCTTCAAAATCTCCGTTAGTTTCAGTCAATGCTTTACGGCAATCCATCATACCGGCGCCGGTTGCTTGACGAAGTTTATTAATATCCTGTGCACTGATAGTAACTGTACTCATTTGACTATATAGTTTAGATAGTAGAGAAGTGTTCGACTTCTCTACTCAAATTGTTATAGAATAAAATTTACTTGCGAGCTCCACCGGGTCCACGGCTAGTACTACCAGAAGTAGTACGACGACGAGATCCAGCTGCACCACCGCGACGTCCTGCTCCACGTCCGCCTTCAGCTTCCGCTTCAGCGAGCAATTTTGCAGCTTTCTTTTCTTTTTCGTCATCAGTGATATCTTCTGTTTCCTCATCTTTTGCCGCTTGTCTTTCAGCTAATCCTTCTTCGATAGCAGCTGTGATGTAGTTTACTAAAATCGCAATTGACTTAGTAGCATCATCGTTCGCAGGAATGGCGAAGTCAACTTTATTTGGATCACAGTTAGTATCTACGATACCAAAAGTGGTTACGCCCAAACGCTTTGCTTCTGCTAGTGCGATATGCTCATGTCCAATGTCAATAATGAATAATGCTGCAGGGATACGACCTAATTGAGCGATACCACCTAACACTTTTTCCATTTTGTCTTTGTCGCGACTTAAGGTTAAACGCTCTTTCTTAGTGATGCTGTCGAATGAACCATCACCTAACATTTTTTCGATGCTTTGCATTTTCTTCACGCTCTTACGAACCGTGTTGAAGTTAGTCAACATACCACCGAGCCAACGCTCTGTTACAAATGGCATGTTAACACGCTTAGCACACTCACTCACAATATCCTTGGCTTGTTTTTTGGTTCCTACAAAAAGGATCTTTTTTCCACTGCGAGCAATTTGCTTTAACGCAGCAGCAGTTTCCTGCATGCAGTCAACCGTTTTGTTCAAATCAATGATATGGATACCTTTCTTCTCAGCAAAGATGTAAGGCAACATCTTGGGATTCCACTTCTTTTTCAGGTGACCAAAATGTACACCGGCTTCGAGAAGTTGCTGTTGTAAGGATGTATTGTTTTCCATGATAGGTATAAATGCTTTAAAATTGAATAAAGACGATTAACGTTTAGAGAACTGGAAGCTGCGACGCGCTTTCTTGTGACCGAATTTCTTACGCTCCACAGAACGGGGATCACGCTTCAGTAACCCAGCCGCTTTTAAAGCAGGACGAAAATCAGGATTCAGATCAACCAGTACACGGGAAATACCCAACATAGCTGCTTCTGCTTGTCCTTTTACGCCACCACCTGCTGCATTGATCTTCACATCATACTTCCCAAAAACTTCAACTGTTTTCAAGGGACGCTCTACCTGATTTTGCAGATAGACCAGTGAAAAATATTCTTTGTAGTCTTTATCGTTGACCGTGATCTTACCGTCGCCTTTAGTTACGAAAACGCGGGTTACGGCTTCTTTACGACGACCAACGCTGTTCTTTTGCTTTTCCATTTATTAATTATTTGATGGGTTGAAATCAGAATTTAAGTTCCTTAGGTTGTTGTGCGCCATGCGGATGAGCAGCACCTGCATAGACAAATAATTTCTTGATCATTTTACGACCCAGTCTGTTTTTAGGCAACATACCTTTTACAGCTCTCTCAATGATTACTTCGGGACGACGCTTCAATAAATTAGAAGCAACTTCTTCTTTCAATCCACCAGGATATCCGGTAAAGTGGTCGTATAATTTTTGTTCTAATTTGTTACCCGTGAATACGATCTTTTCGCAGTTGATCACAATCACATAATCACCCGTATCAACGTGTGGGGTGTAGCTAGCTTTGTTCTTACCGCGCAATACAGCAGCGATTCTAGAACACATGCGTCCAACGGTTTGATTAGTACCGTCCACAACATACCAGTTGCGCTTTACGGTAGCCTCGTTCGCATGTTTGGTAGTGAAATGCAGTTTACTCATGATGTTTTTTTTGAGATCCCGCTATCCCGGGACCAGTTTAAAAATGGACCGCAAAGGTAGCGGACCCACCTGAGAAAACAGCGCAGATAAAGAACAATTTTAAATTGTACCCTTATAATTCATTGATTATCAATAAAATTTTTGAGTGACTTTTTACACCATTACTGAAAAGCGCTCATGGCCCGGGTGGGACGGCCTGCATTATCAAAGGCTCCCAAGGTATATCCCTTCCAGTTACCATAACACTGGGGCTCCCAGTAAAAAAGGCCCAGCCCCATTTGTGAAGGAAGCGCAATTAGCTGGGTTTGCAATTCCTTTAGCAGAGAATAGGATGCGTCCGGTTGATCCCAAGGCATTCCCACTTCGCATATCATTACAGGTGTTTGGTATCGTGCAATCAAATCAAGCATATTGTTTTTGCATTGCAAGACTGTATTATTCCAATCCGTAACAGAGGGGTATAAAGAAAGACCTACAATGTCCCAGCGCGCTCCATGCTGACGAAGCCCATCCAGATTCCAACGAAACAAATTATTATCAAAGCCGTTTGAAATGTGTACGATTACTTTGATGCTTGAATCAATTTGCTTCACTGCCTCATAGCCTGCTTTAAAAAAAGTGGCATAATTAGCCATTTGCGTTGAAGCCTTTCCTAATGGCCACAGCATTCCATCATTTGTTTCATTACCAATTTGTATCCAATCCGGTGTTACACCTCGTAAAACCAACGTACTTACTACACGCGTGGTATGTGCTCGCACAGAATCAGCCATGGCTGAAACATTCAATGAAGCCCAAGCTGCAGGTGGAGTTTGTTTACCAGGATCTGCCCAGCTATCACTATAATGAAAATCTAAAAGTAATTTTAAACCAGCCTGTTTTACCCGAAGTGCTTTTTGAATAACATCCTG
>DDPN01000099.1:14015-14687 GCA_002342205.1 Chitinophagaceae bacterium UBA2467
TCTTTTTCTACTCCACTTGTAGTATAAAATTTTTTGCCTGCTGATTCCATTTCAGTGATCCAACTAATGTCTGCTCCTTTAATAAGTGAAGATGACAAAGGAGGAGTTGGTTTGTTTTTTTGACTACAACCAATAAAGGAAAAAAACACTAAGAAAAGGTGTAGCAATAAGAGAGAATGAAGATTGCGGCTTTTCATTAAAAAGGAGTAATATATAAAGATAAAAAAAGCGGCCTCCAAATGGAAGCCGCTTTTCAAAATATATCAATACAGATTAGTTCGTAATCGTAACTGTCTGTAAGTTTTCATTCAAGGTGATTGTATAGGTACCAGCAGTAGTTGGTGTTTTAAAGTTTGGACCACCATCCCACTTCATTCTGCGTGGTGTACCTACAGACTGACTTCCGCCACTTGCATCTTCGTAGTCGAACGCACCCCAAGCATTACCCGCCAAGAATTTGATGTCTTTGTTTGCATCCAATGCAATACGGATGGTCCATACACCATTACCTTGGTAAGTCATTTGTGGGCTTGCGCCAGGATTCCAAGCAGCAACACCTGTAATTCCATCTCCCACTACGCGCATTTCAGTAGCAGGATAGATTTCATATTTGATATTATTTACATCTCTTCCATCCCAAATAACACGATAACGTCCGGTAGTAGATACATC
>DDPN01000005.1 GCA_002342205.1 Chitinophagaceae bacterium UBA2467
GGGATGCGGAGCAGATTGTTTTCAACATAGGCTGTTCTCGGCAGATCCAGGTTGTTGTAACGACCCGGTAACCAGGTTGGGTGGATTGATGAATCGTATGTATATCCTGCATCAAGAACGGTTTCGGCATCAGTAGCCTTCATTCTAGGCATTCTTAATCCTGTAACGGCTTTACCGGTAATCTCTTCCAACTTGAGCCTTGCATTCAGGAGATCCTTATTTTCAAATTGGCTATGGAAATAGGTATGAGAAGCAATTTCATGTTTTTCACTCAGCTCTTTTATTTGCTCCGGAAAGTATGCTGCGAAATGAGCTGTGGTGAACAAGGTGGAAACAATTTCGGGATCGGATAAAATAGGATTGATCGCATGCAAGCCCGCCATACCCATCTCCATTTGTTCCGTAATGCTGATGGGGAAACCATATTCCAATGGCATGTCAAATTCCTCTACATCAAAGCTCAGCAGTATGGTCTTGTTCACAGATTGGTATTTCTGATGATATAATGGGGTCTTGCTTTGCTTTGGGTGAAAAGTTTGGCGAGATAGATACCAATGATTCCCAACACCAACAGATTCAATCCTCCGAAGAGTGCAATGGTCAGCATGATGGAAGCCCACCCTGCAACTGTTTTTCCCAGGTATAGTGCATACAAAACATATGGCAGGAAAAACAATGAAATAAGCGATGAGGCCATTCCAAAATAGGCGGAAAAATACAGCGGCTTTGTACTGAAGGAGGTAAAGCCCTTCAGTCCCAGGCTGAACATTTTAGAATAGCTGTATTTGGTTTCACCCGATTTTCTTTGGTTCGGAAAGAATTCAATGCTGACCTGTTTGAATCCCATCCACTTGATAAGTCCTCGATAGAAAAGGTCATATTCTCCAAATGATTTGAGATGGAGTATCGCGGCGCCACTTATTAGTCGAAAGTCTGCAGAGCCCTCTTCTAGTTTTACATCAGAAAATTTATTCAGTATCCTATAAAAGAGTTCGGATGTTTTACTTTTCAGATATCCCTCTTTTGCATAAATCATTCGTTTGGTGCGAACAATTTCATACCCTTTCTCATAAAGAGACAACATTTCTCTAATTAAAGAAGGGGGATGTTGCAAGTCACAATCCATCATGATAAGTATCTCTGATTCACAATGATCAATTCCTGCTTTTAGCGCATTTTGGTGGCCAAAATTTTTAGATAGTTCTATGAATTTAACTCTTGCGTCTTTGCTAGCTATTTCTTTAATGATTTCTAGTGTATTGTCTGTACTCCCGTCATCTACAAATAAAATGCTGAAGTTGTAATTGGTTTGAAGAAGTGCATCATTAATTTCTTGGTATATAGGTATGATGTTGCCACTCTCATTATGAGCTGGTAGTAAAATCTGTAATCTGGTTTCATTCATTGACGAGTATTTTATTTCTCTTGAACACTAATGCGTAAAACATTGTCAACCAAAGAATGAAAAATGGGACAACTTTTAGGCTATAGGATGACATGACGTATCTTATTTTTTTTCCAAAAAGATCTGTGGGCCCCAATCCTGAAAACAAAAGTAGGAAAGGTATAATTAACGCCCATTCCCTTTTATTGATATGATTATTTCTGCTTAGCCAAATAGATGCTCCGGTCATTGCAATGATGAAGGTAGGATGTTCAGATCCGGAACTGAACAAGACGGGAAACATCAAGAGTAATCCACATAGTTGAAGTTGGTGTTCATCTTTTTGTCTATTTACTCTTAAAACAAATGGAATTGCGGTTGCTATTGCGCCAGCCAAAACTATTGGCAAGGGGCTACTTGATTCAAGATTGAAGATTCTGCGAATGAAACCTGGTACTGAAATATCCTGGTCGGAATGAAGACCAATGTTTTGAATATTTTTTCCTTCTAATGAATGAAACCAATCAAGATAGCTTTGAATAATATATTGAGGATTGGTGATGATCATCGGCAATATAAACAGAACTGATCCCCAAAAAATGACCCCTTTGGTGAAGCGAAGTCTGTTTTTAGATAATAGGAAAAATGCAAGTCCTACAATGCCGTATATTTTAATGTAAAAACCCAGCATTATAAAAAAGGCTGCTTTAAACTCTTCTTCCTTTTTTGTGAAATGGTAGCTAAGCAAAATCATGGCTGCTACAGATGAGTTGAATTGGCAAGACCACATCGCATTTGCCATCTCAATGGTGCAAAGAAATAAGACTAACTTAATCCGCTCCGGCGATTTAATGCTTTTTACAATGGCATAGTATAAAAATAGCGCGTTGAATAGATTCCATAGTGTTACTCCTACAATGTCAGGGAAAACGCTAAAGGGCGCAACAAGTATTCCAAATAAGGGGCCATAATGGTTTACATCATGGTATTCATTTGGGTAAGCCGAGTAGATAGGAAGTTTTTCAATGAGGTGATAGAAAACCTGTCTAAAAATTTTATAATTATTGTAACGGTCCTTAATAAAGTCAGTCACCAAAAAGAATAGAGGCAGAATTGCCCACAAGGCAAGAATTGGATTTGGTTTGATTTTCTTGACAAAAAAATTCCGGATCGGTGGAAGCACAATGCTGGGTTTGGCCTGCAAAGTTAGCTACCTGTAAATAAATTACTCCTCCATATGCAAATGATGCATAATTCGGTGTATTAGAGGGGTTAATAACACTCCTAGGTTCGTCACAAAAACAAGCCAGGAGCTAGTTGCCAATGTCAGCTTTCCTGAAGATCGGCCATTTAAAAGTTAATCAGATTTTAAGCATTTAAGCAATAACCCTATTCCATGATGATTGCGAAGTTTGCTGTTTCAACTAAATCCACTCCAGAGTTTTATCAAATAGGCAAATCAGTAGTAGCAACAGCAATTATTTTCCCATTTACTTTAACTGGGACTGATCTTGTTTTCATCCAGATATTTCCTCCCCCGGCATCAAAATAGGGAGCTGTCCAAATGGGTACACCATTATCGATTGGCTGACGAAGCCAAGGTTGACTATTGATATGGTAGGTTGTATCTGCAGCAAGATCTAAAGTCCTTAGACTATCACCTGATCTGTACCAGTACGGGCTATATTTGGCAACGCCCATAGTATCTAGGAGTGTTAATGTAGCGCCGTAAAAATATTGTGGAGGAACTGCGATGGTCTGCATGTACTGCTTTACTTTGGCAGAGGCATTTGCAGTAGTAGGTGGATTTGAAACAAGGGAAGCTGCAAAATGGTCAAGTGCATTTTCTACTTGTTGTTGGGGTGTAATCGCAATATCTCTTTGACATGAAATAAGTGCGAAGACAATCAAAATTACTGATACAAGATTCTTATTCGATTTCATATAAGAACTTATTTAATAATACTCACTTGTGTTGCCTCAGGACCTTTAAGACCTTTTGC
>DDPN01000031.1 GCA_002342205.1 Chitinophagaceae bacterium UBA2467
AAGATGCTGTTGAAGCTAGAAAAGATATCATTATGGCTACCGGTCGTAGTGATTATCCCAATCAGGTAAATAATGTGTTGGGCTTCCCTTACATTTTTAGAGGTGCGTTAGATGTTCGTGCAAGCGCTATCAATGAAGCCATGAAATTAGCTGCAGTTAAAGCATTGGCAGAATTAACGAAGTCACCCGTTCCTGATATCGTGAACATGGCTTACAATGAAACAGCGATCAGCTTTGGCCCCAACTATATTATTCCCAAACCACTGGATCCCCGCCTATTGGCAACCGTTGCCCCTGCAGTAGCTAAAGCGGCAATGGAGAGTGGTGTGGCAAAAGCCCCTATAAAAGATTGGGACCGCTATGTGCAAGAATTAAACAAGCGACTGGGCTTGGATAATCAAGTGATGAGAGCCATTGGAGGAAAAGCTAGAAGCAATCCTAAACGAATTGTCTTTGCCGAAGCTGATAACCCCAAAGTTTTAAAAGCCGCACAAATTGTATTCGACGAAGGAATTGGCTTCCCTATTTTATTGGGAGATGAACAAAAAATCAAACGGATAGCCGAAGAGAATGTAGTAGACATAGAAGGACTTCCCATATTTGATCCACGTAGTGATGCCATGGAAGAAAAAAGAGACCAATATGGAGAACTCTTTTTATCCAAAATGGGACGCAGAGGATTTAATGCGTATGAGGCCAAAAAGATTATGAAAGACCCTAATCACTACGGTTGTATGATGGTAGAGTGTGGCGATGCTGATGCCATGATCTCTGGTCTGACTAAAAATTATCCAGACACCATTCGACCCGCTATCCAAATCATTGGAATGGAAGAAGGAGTTAGCAAAATTGCAGGAATGTATATGGTGCTAACAAAAAGAGGTCCTTTATTTTTGGCTGACACGACAGTTAATTTCAATCCAACTGCCGAAGAGTTAGCAGAAATCACTTTGCTTGCTGCAAAAGAAATACGCCAATTCAACATCATTCCCCGCATTGCGATGTTGAGCTATTCCAATTTTGGAAGCAGCAACTCACCTGAAGCAAAATTGGTAGCCAAAGCCAGAAAGATTGTAAAGCAAAAAATGCCAACGCTCATAGTAGATGGAGAGATGCAAGCCAGCGTTGCATTCAACAAAGAGTTGATGCAAGAAAATTATCCATTCAGTGAGCTTTCTAATCAAGATGTTAACACACTTATATTCCCTAATCTGGCCGCAGGTAACATTGCTTATAATCTAATGAAGGAAGTAGGAGAAGCAGATGCTGTAGGCCCTATCCTATTAGGATTGAAAAAACCAGTACACGTTTTACAACTAGGAAGCTCGATTCGTAGTATTGTCAATATGGCAAGTATTGCTGTGGTAGACGCACAATTGAAGTGCAAGGCCAATGGTTCGGAGGAAATTGTAAAACAATCTCGGTGGTGGAAGCGGTTTAGAAAAAATAAATAAGCCAACTTAAAATGAGTCTGCTCAGTGACATAGGTCGATTTCTGTTGATGCTAAAAGGGATGTTCAAACGTCCCGAGAATGGTAAAATGTATTGGAGAGAGTTTATGCATCAATGTAATGAAATTGGATTTGGTTCATTGGGGATAGTTGCGATTATTTCAGTTTTCATTGGAGCTGTATCTACTATTCAAACTGCTTACCAATTAGTAAGTCCGCTGATTCCTATTTCAACGATTGCACAAATTGTAAGAGACACTGTTATATTGGAATTTGCACCCACACTGGTTTGCATTGTGTTAGCGGGAGTGGCAGGAAGCCGTATTGCGAGTGAATTAGGTAATATGCGCGTTAGTGAGCAAATCGATGCATTAGAGATAATGGGCATCAATACAAAAGCGTATTTAATTCTGCCTAAAATTGCAGCAGCCCTACTGATGATTCCGCTGCTAGTTATTATTGCAATGGTTTTGGGCATTTGGGGAGGAAGATTAGCAGGAACGGCTGCGGGCATTATACCGGCAAATCTGTTTGACAAGGGCTTAACCTCCGAGTTCATGCCCTACAATGTTTTTTTCGCACTTACAAAATCGTATGCATTCGCTTTTATCATTTCAAGTATTCCAGCATTTTTCGGGTATTTTGTACGAGGAGGCGCATTGGAAATTGGAAGAGCCAGTACAAAAGCTGTTGTAGTGAGTTGCATTTTAATTCTCTTTGCTGATTACATACTTTCCGCATTACTACTCTAAGCAACAATGATAGAAGTAAAGAACATACAAAAACAATTTGGCGATAAAACTGTCATTGAGGATGTGAGCGCATCGATGGAAACGGGTCGCTGTAACTTAATTATTGGTGCGAGTGGAAGTGGAAAGACGGTACTGATGAAATGCATGGTGGGGCTCCTAAAGCCTGATCGCGGAGAAGTGTATTATAATGGAACTGATTTTACCAATATGGATGCGGCTCAAAAAACGCAGATCCGAAAAGAAATTGGTATGCTTTTTCAAGGCTCTGCTTTGTTTGATTCGTTGAATGTGGAGCAGAATATCATGTTCCCCTTAAATATGTTCACCCAAGACAGCTTCACCACAAAACTTAAACGCGTCAACGCAGTATTGGAACGGGTGAACCTGGCTGGCGTCAATAAAAAATTTCCTGCAGAACTAAGCGGTGGAATGAAAAAGCGTGTTGCATTAGCGCGTGCAGTAGTCCTGAATCCAAAATATCTTTTTTGCGATGAACCTAATTCTGGATTAGACCCACAAACCTCGTTGGTAATTGACAAGTTGATCCGAGAGTTAACGGTTGAGTATAACATTACCACGGTTATTAATACCCATGACATGAACAGTGTGATGGAAATCGGAGATTATATCCTTTACATGTACCAGGGCAAAAAAGAATGGGAAGGCACCCGTAAAGACATCATTTTTAGCAAAAACCAACTGCTCAATGATTTCATATTTGCATCGGACTTTTTAAAGGATGCCAAAGACATGCGCATGCTAGAAGAAACGGGTAAAATCCCCAATGAAAGGAACATGGATGAACTGACCCGTCCCTGATAACATTTCCCTACCTTTGCGCCAACTTTTACAAGTCATTTTATGAGTATTCTGATCAATAAAAATTCAAAGATTCTCGTACAAGGTTTTACGGGGACAGAAGGTACTTTTCATGCCACCCAAATGATTGAGTATGGCACCCAAGTAGTGGGCGGTGTTACTCCCGGAAAAGGTGGAACAAAGCATTTAGATCGTCCGGTATTCAATACTGTAGCAGACGGAGTAAAAGCTACCGGTGCTGATGTAAGTATCATTTTTGTACCCCCAGCTTTTGCAGCAGATGCCATTATGGAAGCGGCGGAAGCAGGTATTGGATTAGTGGTATGTATTACCGAGGGAATCCCTGTTCAGGATATGGTGAAAGTGAAAAACTATTTACAAGGCAAAAAAACAAGATTGGTTGGACCAAACTGTCCTGGTGTTATTACAGCAGGCGAGTGTAAGGTCGGCATCATGCCTGGCTTTGTTTTTGTAAAAGGCAGAATTGGCATTGTTTCAAAATCCGGAACTCTTACCTACGAGGCAGCTGACCAGGTTGCAAAAGCAGGACTGGGTATCTCTACTGCCGTGGGCATTGGAGGTGATCCCATCATCGGAACCACAACAAAAGAAGCAATTGAACTTTTCATGAATGATCCTGAAACAGATGCCATTGTAATGATTGGAGAAATTGGAGGGGGCATGGAAGCAGAGGCAGCACGTTGGATCAAAGAAAATGGCAATAAAAAACCTGTGGTAGGATTTATCGCAGGACAAACCGCTCCTCCAGGTCGNNAGAATGGGACATGCCGGAGCAATTGTAGGTGGAGCAGAAGATACGGCTGCAGCAAAAATGAAGATCATGAGTGAATGTGGTATTCACGTAGTAAGCAGCCCTGCAGACATCGGAAACAAAATGGTAAGCATTTTAAAGTAATTTGAAAAGGATACTACAAGTTGTTCTTTCATTCGCTTTTATAGTAAGTCAATTGGTTTGTTCATTTGCACAAACAAACCAATCGCCCTTTAAAATAACGACTGTTTCCCCACCCTTTGTACGAGAAGGGGACAGACCTTTTTTTCAATTCTTATTAACCAATTCCACCAAATTCGATTGGACGGGTACTGGTCATTTCACCCTAAACGACTCTGCTACAAAAGAAGCCGTTGATGGATGGTTTTTTAATAGTCTCGGCAATCAATACTTTACCATTGACCCGTTAAAAAAAGATTACATCCGTTTTCCATTGGAGATTCCATTCAACTTCAATAAAAAAGCGCAATGGAAATTCTGTGCAATCTCAAAAAATGACACCCTCTGTTCACAAGGGCAGCTTCGTATTTTGCCCTGGCAGTATGAAAATGAAGAATCCTCATTGCCGCAATCTACTGAGCTACCCATTGTAAGAAAAAAATTAAATGGAGTAAGCGTAGAGGAACTTGTTGTAGTTCAGTCTGGCAGTTTATTGAATGTAGAAGTAGAAATTCAACGAAACCAGTATTCTAAACAGTTTGAATTAAAAGAGAATTTACCTGCGGGCATATCCATTGACCCAGAATCAATAATGGTAAAAGGAGATGGAAACAGTATTCTTTTTGAAGGCAAGCATCTAAAAAAAGAAGGGCTCGAAAATGCCCATGATTTTGCCCTCAAAATAGATTTCAGTACAACTCGAATCATCCGACTCACTTATCAAATGAGAGCAACTTATCCTGGCACGTATCATGTACCCCCCACTGAGCTACATTTGACTGACTCGGCTACTTTTATTACAAGATCACCAGTTGGAGTATTGACAATAGAATAATTAGTCCATTGAATACTGATTTTTTATTGATAGGACAGGGCATTAGCGGTACGTGGTTGAGTTATTTTTTAGAAAAGCACGGCCTAGAACACTTGGTCATTGATGACGGCTATCCCGGCAGCTCCTCTCGTTTAGCAGGCGGGTTGATCAACCCAGTAACGGGTCGCAATAAAGTAAAAACTTGGTTAGCCGACCACTTACTTCCTTTTTGCCATGAACAATACCAGGCAATGGGTTCCCTCCTACACGAAATAGTGATAGAAGAAAAAAAGATTGTTGAGTGTTTTACTAATGAGGAAGCTATCCGTCTTTTTTCGAGACGGGTCCATGAGAACCCTACCTATCTTCATCTAGAGAGTTTTGATACCAACTATGAATCCCTTTTTAAAAATATAATCGGCTATGGACTCATTCATCCGGCCTATTTGGTACGAATGGAAATTCTGCTGGCCTCATGGAGAAAGCGATTAAAAAAGCAAAACCAACTTATTGAAACGTTCTTTGATGCTAGTAAACTAATCAAGCATGATTCGGGATTCTCCTATGAAAATATTAATTGCAAAAGAATAATTTATTGCGACGGTATTGGCTTGCAAAAGCACAAGTTGATTTCAAAGATCCCATTGGCTCCTACCAAAGGAGAAGCGCTGATTGTTAAAATTCCTGGTCTTCCACAACAAACCATTTTCAAAAACAAACTCACGCTCCTCCCCCTGACTCAAAAAGATCTTTGGTGGGTAGGTTCCAGTGTGGAATGGGAATTTGAGACCGAAAAACCAACCCTTTCCTACATGGAACAAACCATGGAAGCACTTCACAACTGGTTACAGCTACCCGTTGAGCTAATTGAGCAACGAGCTGCCATTCGATTGGGAACCATGGAAAGAAGGCCCCTGGTAGGAATGGACCCAACTGAAAAAGGAGTTGGATATTTCAATGGAATGGGCACAAAAGGCTGTTCGCTGGCCCCCTATTTTGCAAACCAGCTAGTTCAAAACATTTTGCACCAAGAATCGATTCATCCCGAAGCAATCTGGTCTCGTTTTCAGTAGAAAAACACCCGTTTTTCTTACCTTTCCGCTTTAAGACTTCCCTATGCAAAACCCCTCTGATTCTCTTTACTCTATTCCTGCCCGATTTCGCCGGATGGAGAATTTGCATATCGTATTTTGGATTATCAAAGACATGAGCTGGTGCATGGGATGGCAATACCTGGGTATTACCATGATTGTCCCTACCCTACTTGTTGCCATTTTTATTTCTTGGCGCACAAGACAGATTCATTCGGAGTTGGCCCATAATCTGGCCGTTGCTTTTTGGATTTGTGCTAACTCAACTTGGATGATTATGGAATTTATTCACCAGGATGAAAATATTTTCTTTGGCGTTTTAACGGGCAAGCAATTATCGATGATCCCATTTGCAATAGGCTCACTTATTTTATTGCACTACTACCTGATACAACGACCGCTGGAAATAAAAATGAAAAGAACAACTACACTCTGAACTGAAATAAGCATAAGACATGTACAGATCGCATACTTGTGGAGAACTACGATTACAGGATAAAGGAAAAAAAATTCAACTGGCCGGATGGGTTCAAACCGTTCGTAAATACGGGTCTATCACTTTTGTAGATTTACGTGACAGATATGGAATCACTCAATTGCTATTTGGAGAGGCAGTAAATGCGCAACTTGACCAACAGCCAATTGGTCGCGAGTTTGTATTGCAAGTAACCGGGACAGTGATTGAACGCAGCAATAAAAATTTGCAATTGCCCACTGGAGAAATTGAAATTGAAGTGGGGTCTTTCACTATTTTAAATCGTTCAGCAGTACCTCCCTTCACCATTCAGGATGAAACAGATGGCGGAGATGATCTGCGCATGAAATATCGATTTTTAGATTTACGCAGAGCACCAGTTCGAAAAAACCTGGAGCTTCGCTATGCCGTTAATAGAGCTGCCCGTAACTATTTACATCAACAGTCTTTTCTGGATATTGAAACACCTTTTTTAATCAAATCCACTCCAGAGGGGGCGCGTGATTTTGTGGTTCCTTCCCGAATGAATCCCGGACAGTTTTACGCGCTGCCACAATCTCCACAAACTTTCAAACAGCTGTTGATGGTAAGCGGATATGACCGTTACTACCAGATTGTAAAGTGTTTTCGCGATGAAGACTTGCGTGCCGATCGTCAACCAGAATTTACACAGATTGACTGTGAAATGGCCTTTGTGGAGCAAGAAGATATTCTCAGCATGTTTGAGGGAATGATAAAATCCATTTTTAAAGAAGTAAAGGGCATCGACTACACAGAAAAGGTGGAACGCATGACCTGGGAACAGGCGATGTGGACCTACGGAAACGATAAACCGGATATTCGGTTTGGGATGCCATTACTCAACCTAAAAAAACCAGACTCAGTTTATCCTGACCGAAATGATAATCGATCGCTGATTGATGGAGCACAATTCAATGTGTTTGATCAGGCGGAGACGGTGCTTGCGATTTGCTTACCCAATGGGGCGGATTATACCCGTAAACAAATTGATGAATTGACAGAATGGGTAAAGCGTCCGCAAATTGGTATGAAAGGCTTGGTCTATATCCGCTATAATGCGGATGGGTCTTGCAAAAGCAGCGTTGATAAATTTTATTCAGAAGAACGACAACTTGCCATCGCAAAAGCAGCCGGCGCAAACCCGGGCGATCTTATTTTAATTGTTGCAGGTGCAGAAGAAAGAACCCGTAAAGCGATTAGTGAATTACGATTAGAATTGGGAGAGAGAGCTGGACTTCGTAAACCTGACGAATATAAATTACTGTGGGTTCTAGACTTCCCATTATTTGAATATGACGAGGAAGGAAATAGATGGGTGGCTCGTCATCACCCCTTCACTTCACCCAAGCCTTCCCAAATTGAAACCATGATTAGCAATGATCCGGCAATTAAAGATGCTGCTAATTATTTAAATCATCCCTACGCTTCCATTAAAGCGAATGCCTACGACATGGTGTTGAATGGCAATGAAATTGGAGGTGGATCTATTCGTATTCATCAGCGTGAGTTGCAAGAAAAAATGTTCGCGGCGCTGGGTATGGACAAAGAAGAACAGCAACATAAATTCGGATTTCTATTAGGTGCATTTGAATATGGAGCCCCGCCACACGGAGGTATTGCCTTTGGATTTGATCGTCTTTGTGCTTTATTAGGAGGTAGTGAAAGCATTCGTGATTTCATTGCATTCCCCAAAAACAATGCGGGTAGAGATGTAATGCTCGATGCGCCATCTACCATCGATGATATCCAACTAAAAGAGTTGCAGATTCGAACAGATTTAAAATAAAAGCAATTAGCTCAAAAGAAGCGTACGCAGACAGGCTGCTACTTTTTCTGCATTGGGTAACATCGCCTGCTCCAACCCCTTGTTCATAGGAACAGCCGGCACATCGAGCGCTCCTAAAATTTGTACAGGGCTATCCAAAAAAGTGAAACAATCACGAGAAATTCTTCCCGCCAACGCCTCAGCAAAAGAGTTGCGCTGTTGCTCTTCGGTAAGTACGACTACTTTCCCATGCAATTTCACTCGTTCATTAATCAATTGTTCATCCAATGGATATAATGTTCGCAGATCAACAATTTCAATCGCACCATCAAAGGATTGAGCAGCCGTTAATGCCCAATGCACACCCATACCATAGGTAATAACAACTGCAGTGCTGCCCTCTTCTACTTTTTCGGCTGATGCCTCTAATACAATACGTCCTTTTCCCAAGGGAATAATATAATCACGATCTGGCTCGGATGTTTTTGCAGCTTCGGTACCCGGAACTTTACTCCAATAAAGCCCTTTGTGCTCCATCATTACAACAGGATTGGGGTCTAAAAAAGCAGCTTTCATCAATCCCTTCATATCTGCTGCAGTGGACGGATACACTACTTTGATTCCTTTCACCGTTAACAAGGTTGACTCAACCGAGCCGCTGTGATAAGGTCCTCCGCCGCCATAGGCACCAATGGGAACGCGTAGAATCATAGGGACTGGAAATTTCCCCATTGACAGATAACAGCTCTTTGAAAGTTCAGTTACTAATTGATTAAACCCAGGATAGATATAGTCAGCAAATTGTACTTCTACAATGGGTCGCAAACCTGTTGCAGCCATTCCAGCAGTAGAACCCACAATGTAAGCCTCTTGTATGGCGGTATTAAAAACACGATGATCACCAAATTTATCGCCAAGTGTTGCGGCCTCTCTAAACACGCCGCCTAATCGTTTGCCAACATCTTGACCATAGAGAATAGCATTAGGATTATCCTCCATAATTTCTCGGATCGCAAAAAGCGCTGCATCTACCATTGGAATTTTTGCAGCACTGTCTCCTTCGCGATTTCCTTTCTCTTCTAACACTGCTGTTGGCGCAAACACATGTTCCTCCACTGTGATTGGATCTGGCTCTGCGGCAACAACCGCTCTGGAAAATTCTTCTTCAATAAATGCAATTGCTTTCTCTTCGAGCGCATACAACTCAGTTTCCGCAATTCCTGCATTCAATAATTTATTGCGCAGTTTCAAATAGGGATCATGCTGTTGATGCTTTTGCCAGTCTTCATCCGTTCGGTAGAATTCCCGTCGTACTCCACTGGTATGATGACCAAGCAATGGCACTTGCGCATGTATCAAATAAGGTTGTCGATTTTTGCGTACAGCGGCAACTACTTCTTGCAAAACTGTATAGGATGCTGCAAAATCACTACCATCCACTTGCACGCGATTGAGCCCTTTAAACCCAGCAGCATATTCAAAAGCATTCATTGCTCTCGCTTCGGCAGCGGTCACACTGATTCCCCAATTATTATCCTGTACCAGATAAATGATGGGTAACTTTTTTAATACAGCTACTTGTAACGCCTCGCTCACTTCTCCCTCGGTCATACTGGCATCGCCGAGCGAACAAATCACGACGGGAGGATCTGCTTTCATAAATGGAGGCAAGCCGCTTGTAGCATCCAACCCCTCTTTTTGCTGTACAGCTTTCCATTCTTCCCAGTAGCGAATACCATGTGCAATCCCCGTTGTAGGAATTACCTGCATCCCCGTAGCACTGGATTGATGAATGATGGTAGGCTTTCCTTTTCCATTATAACTAGGATGACTATAGTACTCTCTTCCACCAGAAAAAGGATCGTCAGCTTTTGCTAATAATTGCAACATCAACTCATACGGACTAAATCCCAGACCCAGTAATAAACTCTCATCTCTGTAATAGGGACTAACAAAGTCTTGTGGCAATAATTGAAATGCTGTCGCCAGCTGAATCGCCTCATGTCCTCTCGAAGTAGAATGGACGTAAGTACAGATCGAACGATTGGACTCATAGGTTGACGCCATCGCTCGCACCTGACACATATATTCAAAAGCCTTTAACTGTAGAGAGAGGTCTTTCATGAAAGAAAAACTATTGAATAGTCAGTTCAAATAATGAATCATCCTCTAAAAATCCTTCCAAAACATCGCCAGGTTCGACTGGGCCTACGCCGGCAGGAGTGCCCGTAAAAACTAAATCACCCGGTTCTAATGTAAAGTAGTTGGAGACGTGAGAAAGAATTTCTTCAAATCCATAGATCATCGCAGCTGTATGCCCCTGTTGTACCAAACTCTTGTTTTTATACAAGCAAAAATGGATATCGCGTTTATTTTTAAAAGCAGCGGCATCTCTCCATTCACCAATTATTGCAGACTGATCAAATGCTTTTGCCTTTTCCCACGGCAATCCTTTATCCTTTAACCGTTGTTGCACATCTCTTGCTGTAAAATCAATTCCAACAGTCAACGCATCATAGATTTCACTTGCTTTTTCGACACCAATCTGTTTAGCGTATTCACTAATCCGCAACACCACTTCACACTCATAATGTAGATCTGAAGAAAAAGAAGGGATGGAGAAAGATTTCGCCTCTTGTGCTAAAGCGGTAGAAGGCTTGATAAAAATAACAGGCTCTTGCGGCACTTCATTTCCCAGCTCCTTGGCATGGGCCACATAATTTCTACCAATACAAAGTATTTTCATTGTAAAAACAATTTATTACTGATAAACCTGATTATTGAATTGATTCATAGCCGTCGCAATTCCCTGCGTGCCAAAAACCTCTATCGCTTCAACCGAAGCATCAATTTTTTTCTGAACGATCGGCTCTTCTGATTTTTTCCATTT
>DDPN01000141.1:0-9449 GCA_002342205.1 Chitinophagaceae bacterium UBA2467
CCCAAAATTTTAAGCATACTTTGTGCAGTTTGCTGTTTTGCATAAACCCAATCTGTCAACTTTCCATTTTTATCATGTCCAACTATGACATGTTTTGGTGATGGAATAAGGCAATGCTTAATTCCACCATATCCACTGATTTGGTCTTGATAGGCGCCAGTGTGAAAAAATCCTACATAAAGAGGTTCAGTAGTTCCGTTTGTTTTGGGCAGGAATACCTCATTGATGTGCTCTTCTGAATCATAATAATCATGACTATCGCAGGTAATACCACCCAGCACCACCCGCTGGTAATCCTGATCCCATTTATTGATGGGCAGCATCAGAAATTTCTCTCCGATTCCCCAGGTATCAGGCAACGTGGTGATAAAAGAAGAGTCAATCATGTACCAAGTTTCACGATCATTCTGAACTTTCTCTGCCGTTACACTAAAAATATGCGCCATACTTTCTCCAACCGTAAAGCTTCCAAATTCAGTGAAAATATTAGGCATGGGGACTTTTGCTTTTTTACAAGCAACTTTAATATTGCGTACAATCTCATTAATCATGAATTGATAGTCATATTCAAATCCTAATGAGTGTTTAATCGGAAATCCCCCACCTATATTAATTGAATCCAATTCAGGACAAATTTTCTTGAGTTGGCAATAAAGGTTCACCACTTTGTTCAACTCGCTCCAGTAATAAATATCATCTTTAATCCCCTTGTTCAAAAAAATGTGTAACATCTTTAACTGGAATTTACTCTCGTATCCCTCAATTCGATCCACATAAAATTCCAGGACATCCTTTGCGCGAATTCCAAGTCGTGAAGTATAAAAAGGGAAATTGGGCTCTTCCTCAGCAGCAACACGAATTCCTAACTTGAATGGAACTTTAACAGAGTGCGCATAGTCCTTCAACTCTTCTTTATTATCTAGTATAGGAATAACATTTGAAAAACCACTATTTAGTAACTGGGCAATTCTACGGGTGTACCCTTTTTGTTTGAACCCATTGCAAATGATAAAAGTCTCTTTGGAAATTTTCTTTTTCGCATATAATTTTTTGATAATCTCAATATCATATGCGTAAGATGTTTCCAAATGAATATCATGCTTAAGCGCCTCCTCTACTACAAAACTAAAATGAGAACTTTTGGTACAATAACAATAATGATACTTACCCTCGTACTTATGCTTTTTGAAAGCTGCCGCAAACATGGTCTTTGCCTTTTTAATCTGTGAACCGATTTTTGGCAAATAGGTAAGTTTTAATGGAGTACCATGCTTAGCAATCAATGCCCTAAGATCTAACCCATTAAAATATAGATTTCCATCTTCAACCTCAATTCCTTCTTGAGGAAAATTAAACGTTTGTTTTACAAGATCTAAATAGGCGTTTGTCATGTTAAGAGCAATAGTCTGTTTGTGGGTGGTTTTAAAATCGGCACAAAACTATCGCTTTCGTATAAATCGAAATTGATTTATCCAAAAAAAAGGTCCGTTTTTGGAACGGACCTCAAATTGGTAAGGTTGGTAAGTGTTATTTAACCTCCTCGAAAGGAACATCTGTAACATCTTCGGCCGGCTGAGATCCAGCTTCAGGCTGTGGGGCTCCACCTTGTGGGTTACCCTGAGTAGCTTTATACATATCCTCACTGGCTGCAGTCCAAGCTGTATTTAGCGCAGCAAGCTGTGCATCAATAGCAGCAAGGTCTTGTGATTGATGCGCTTCTTTTAATTTTTCAGCTGCTTGCTCAATCACCGCCTTTTTATCTGCAGGAATTTTATCGCCGTATTCCTTGAGTTGTTTTTCAGTTTGGAAAAGCAATGAATCAGCTTGATTAATCTTGTCAACTTTTTCACGCTCGGCTTTGTCAGCAGATTCATTAGCCTTTGCCTCAGCTTTCATTCGCTCCACCTCTTCTTTACTTAAACCAGACCCTGCTTCAATATGAATTTTTTGTTCCTTGCCAGTACCTTTATCTTTTGCTGTTACATGCAAAATACCGTTTGCATCAATGTCAAAAGTAACTTCGATCTGAGGCACACCGCGAGGCGCTGGTGGAATTCCATCCAAGTTGAAAATCCCCAGACTTTTATTGTCCTTTGCCATGCTGCGTTCTCCTTGCAATACATGAATTTGAACGCCAGGTTGATTATCACTTGCTGTAGAGAATACTTCAGATTTTTTAGTTGGAATAGTGGTGTTGGCAGGAATCAAAGTAGTCATTACAGCCCCCATAGTTTCAATACCAAGTGAAAGAGGTGTCACATCCAAAAGAAGCACATCTTTTACTTCTCCTGTTAACACTGCACCTTGTATACCGGCACCAATCGCAACCACTTCGTCGGGGTTTACACCTTTATTAGGTTTTTTACCAAAGAACTTCTCTACGATCTCTTGCACTTTTGGAATTCGAGTTGAACCTCCCACCAAAATAACTTCATCAATTTGAGCAGTACTTAATCCTGCATCTTTTAAGGCAGCTTCGCACGGCTTCAAACAACGCGTAAATAAATTGTCAGCCAATTGTTCAAAGCGAGCACGACTTAACTTTTTAACCAAGTGTTTAGGAACTCCATCAACTGCTGTGATATAAGGGAGGTTAATTTCTGTTTCAGCAGAAGAACTTAATTCTACTTTTGCTTTTTCGGCTGCTTCCTTCAAACGTTGTAGCGCCATTGGATCTTTACGCAAATCGATTGACTCTTCATTTTTAAACTCATCTGCTAACCAATCCATGATTACTTTATCAAAGTCATCCCCACCCAGGTGTGTATCTCCATTGGTGGATTTAACTTCAAAAACACCGTCCCCTAATTCCAAAACTGAAATATCGAAGGTACCACCACCCAAGTCGAATACAGCAATACGTTTATCGCTTTGTGCTTTGTCTAAACCATAGGCTAATGCGGCGGCAGTAGGCTCATTCACAATGCGTCTAACATTCAATCCAGCTATTTCTCCAGCTTCTTTTGTAGCTTGACGCTGTGCATCATTAAAATAGGCTGGTACTGTAATGACAGCCTCTGTTACTTCTTGTCCCAAATAATCTTCGGCTGTTTTTTTCATTTTCTGCAATACCATCGCACTAATTTCTTGTGGTGTATAAAGACGACCATCGATATCAATACGTACTGTATTGTTGTCCCCTTTTGCAACCTTATAGCTCCAGTGCGTGATTTCCTCCCCTACCTCGTCAAAACGACGACCCATGAAACGCTTAACAGATGCGATTGTATTTAAAGGGTTTGTGATTGCCTGACGCTTTGCAGGATCTCCAACTTTTCTTTCACCATTTTTTAAAAAAGCAACAATGGAGGGGGTAGTTCTTCTTCCCTCATCATTGGCAATAACTACTGGCTCATTCCCTTCCATAACGGAAACACAACTATTCGTAGTTCCTAAGTCAATACCTATAATTTTTCCCATTTTTCAGATTTTGAAGAATTAAAGACAATCCATGTGCCGACGTACTCAATTGTGCTATTTTGTCAGTTTTTCAACACTTTCAAGCCATTTAAAAGATAAATAGCGAAATTTTGACTGCTTTAACTAAAAGAAAATCAACATTTTGTCTTATTTGCAACGGCGGTTTATTCCTTTCTTTTAAAAGAAAAATTACGTTGTGCCAAATAGCTAAAAATTACTACTCCTGAAACAGTTACGAATTGAGCCAATAACGGATCAATCAATAGAACTTCAACTTGAACTTTTAAGAGTAAATAGTTTAGAAAAAGATTAAAAAGACAAATCAATAAATAGCGAAAAAGCTGGATTCGTGAGCGAAGATGTGAGTCTGAAAAAACGACAAATTTTGAAAAAAAGAAGCCTAATGGAAATGTGACCATAAATGAAGCCAATAAGGCTGCGCTGTGGGCTTTAAATGCATAAAACCCCAAATTAAAAACAGTCCCCTGAAACCAATAGGTGTAGCAGATAAAATAAACTACGATTCCTATGAGTGTATTGGTGCTTCCAGTAACCAGATAGCGAAAAGTTTGGAGGGGCATGAATCGTCTGAATAGCGGATAGAAAAAATCCAAAACACCTCGGATAAGTGAAGCTAGTAGTTCAAAAAGTTGATTCATTGTTTGCAAAATAACCAAAACAGTCAGAAATCATCCATTGGACCTTTACCTTTGTGCGATTAGTATGGAAACGAAGTACTTATTACAAGCAATCAAACCTCTCATTAATTCCAAAGTAAGCGAATTAATAGGAGTACCGCATGCGCTAGCTGATCTGATCATACAGCGAACAAAACCAGAATTTGAAGGCGATTATACATTAGTATTATTTGGAATTGTCAAGAAATACAAAAAAAATCCTGATGAAATTGGGCAAGCCCTAGGAAGCATACTATGTAAAGAGTATCCAACCTTGTTCAAAAATTTCAATGTAGTCAAAGGGTTTTTAAACCTAAGCATAGACGATTCCTATTGGATCAATTTCTTAAATAGCAACTATACAAATACTTCGTTTGGAACGCACCCCACAACTGGGAAAAAGGTTATGGTCGAGTATTCCTCGCCAAATACGAATAAACCTCTCCATTTGGGACACCTCCGAAATATATTTCTCGGATGGAGTATCGCAGAAATACTGAAACATTGCGGCTACGATGTGATTAAAAGCTGTGTAATCAATGACAGAGGCATTCATATTTGCAAGAGTATGATTGCCTGGCAACTTTTTGCGAATGGGGCTACCCCAGCCACTACAGGGCAAAAAGGTGATCATTTTGTTGGGGACTATTATGTACGCTTCAATGAAGAATATAAAAAGCAGGTTGAGGAATTAGTCAGTAAAGGATTGTCTCCCGCAGAAGCTGAGAAGGAAGCTCCTATTATGAAGGCTACTCAACAACTTTTAATTGATTGGGAAGCAGGTAAAAAAGAAGTGCTGGATTTATGGAGCCAGATGAACCAATGGGTCTACGAGGGCTTTGACAGTACTTATAAAAAGATCGGAGCTGATTTTCAAAAAACGTACTATGAAAGCAAAACATATTTGCTTGGAAAAAAGTTTGTAGACCAGGGATTAAAAGATGGAGTGTTTTACCAAAAAGAAGACGGAAGTACTTGGATCAATTTGACAAATGAAGGACTGGATGAAAAATTAGTACTTCGAAAAGATGGCACCTCCGTTTACATTACACAGGACTTGGGATTAGCGGAGCAAAAATTTGCTGAATTTCAATTTGACCAGAGCATTTATGTGATTGCTGACGAACAGAATTATCACATGAAGGTGCTACAATTGATTTTACAGAAATTAGGTAAATCATATGCCAATGGCATTTACCATTTGAGTTACGGAATGGTAGAACTGCCCAGTGGTAGAATGAAAAGTCGAGAAGGGACTGTGGTTGACGCCGACGATTTAATAGACGAGATGCTTCAAGTAGCAAAGCAAAAAACAGAGGAGCTGGGCAAAGTGAAAGATTTCACCGAAAAAGAATTGAGCGAACTCTATCACACGCTTGCATTAGGTGCACTTAAATTTTATTTACTTCGAGTTGACCCTAAAAAGAAAATGATATTCAATCCGCAGGAGTCAATCGATTTTCAAGGATTTACGGGTCCCTTTGTTCAATATACTCATGCCAGAATCTGCTCCATCTTAAGAAAAGCAGGCGAATTACCTCAATCTGAATCAACAGTTACGTTAGAAAAAGAGGAAAGAGAACTTTTAGTTTCACTGGAGCAATTCCCGCTGGTAATAGAACAGGCAGTGGAGGAACATAATCCCTCTGTCATCGCAAACTATGTATATACCATTGCCAAATCCTTTAATGGTTTCTATACACAGTATTCGATTATGCAAGCACCTAGCGAAGCAAGTAAAGCATTTCGATTACGACTTTCCAAACTAACTGGTCAAGTAATCAAATCTTCGCTTGCCCTTCTTGGTATACAAGCGCCAGAACGAATGTAATTTTAAGCTAATAAAATCGCGGAAAGGGCCGGCAACTGTAGCGTAACCTTTACTCTCTTCTCCTTTCGGGAAAGGACTTCGATTGGAATTGATGCGTTAGTGTGAAAACCAGATCCCCCATACGAAGCATCATCACTATTGAAAATTTGTTCCCATTTCAACTTACCATTTAATTCCAAATCCCAATTATTTCTTACCACTGGGGTCATATTCAAAATAATATAAACCGAATCACCCTTTTTACTTATTCTTCGGTAGACAACCACAGATTCATTTCGGTGTGATAAGTCAACCCATTTAAATCCGTCAGGAGAATATTGAAGTTCATAGAGCGCAGGAAAGCTACGTAGCAATTCATTTAATTTGCTTACACAGTTTTTAAGTCCTTGATGAATCGGGTATTGCAATAGTCCCCAGTTTAATTCACTTCGGTAATCCCACTCATTCGTTTGCCCAAATTCACCCCCCATAAACAAAAGTTTTGCGCCAGGGTGGGTCCACATATACGCGTATAACAATCTTAAATTCGCAAACTTCTGCCACTCATCTCCAGGCATTTTATAGATGAGAGGACTTTTTCCATGAACGACTTCATCATGACTGAGAGGAAGCAAAAAATTCTCATCGTAGTAATACATCATGCTGAATGAGAAAGTATCTTGATGCTGGGATCGGTAAATTGGATCAGATTTGAAAAATTTCAAAGTATCATGCATCCATCCCATCATCCACTTCATCCCAAAACCAATTCCGTCTTGAAATGTTGGACGGGAAATACCAGGCCAATCCGTTGCCTCCTCTGCCATCGTTTGAACATCAGGGAAGTCTCGGTAAATAGTCTCGTTAAGGTCTTTTAAAAATTGAATCGCTTCCAAATTACCATTCCCTCCATATTGATTAGGTTCCCACTCCCCATCTTCCCTTGAATAATTCAGCTTAAGTATGGAGGATACTGCATCAACTCGAATTCCATCAACATGAAAATAATCAAACCAAAAACAGGCGCTACTAATTAAAAATGATTTTACCTCCCCTCTCCCATAATTAAAAATATAACTATTCCAATCGGGATGATATCCTTTTCGTCTATCTGCATACTCATAGGTATGTGCACCATCAAAAAAAAATAATCCATGTGCATCATGTGGAAAATGAGAAGGCACCCAATCTAGTATCACACCAATATCTGCTTGATGCAATTGATCAATTAAATACATCAACCCTTGTGGATCACCAAAGCGTGAAGTGGGAGCAAAAAATCCCGTGATCTGATAGCCCCAACTTCCATCAAATGGATATTCCATTATGGGCATGAATTCGACATGTGTAAAGCCCAATTCTTTTATATAGGGAACCAATCGTTCAGCGATATCCTGGTAAGAATTATAACTCTCTTCATCATACTTATTGGGGCGTTGCCAACTGGCTAAATGCAGCTCATAAATACTCCAGGGGGCCTCCAGTGAATTTTTTTTCTTTCTAACGCGCATCCATTTTTTGTCCTCCCACGTATAGTCCAAATCCCATGTTATAGATGCAGTTTTTGGACGCAGCTCGCTATAATGTGCAAAGGGATCAGCTTTGAGATGAATCGAATCTTGGTAACCGCGAATATGATATTTGTAAATCTCTCCTATCCCAACCGCTGGAATAAAACCCTCCCATATACCACTTTTATCCCAACGGGGATTTAAAATATGAGCTTGGGGATTCCATTGATTGAAATTTCCAACCACAGACACCGCTATCGCATTTGGTGCCCAAACGCTAAAATAAGTTCCTAGTTGACCATTCAACTTCAGAGAATGGCTCCCAAAATGGTTATAAAGCCTGTAATGGCTTCCATTCTTAAAATTAACGATGTCAGACTCGGTAAACAGGGAGTGTGACCAAACACCAGCATGAGTTGTTTGATTCAATACTGACATAAACTACTTCAACAATTCCATAACATAACTTTCACCTGGTTTCAGCTGAAAACTATTCAACTCAATAATAGTTCCTGTTATTACATCTCGAGCTTTAGAGAACCCCTTTATTCGCTCACTATAGCGATCCCAATTTGGAGAGACAACTTCTTTTCCTGCGTTTGTAATTACCATAATTGTCTGCAGTGGACTATATCTAAAATAAAGATACAGTCCATTTTGAGGGATATACTGCATCAAACGACCTTGCGTAAGTGCACTTGATGTTTTTCTGAAATTAGCCAACTTACTAATATAGTCAAACGAGCCTTGCTGCAATAGGTTCCTACTTTCTTTTAAAAAGAGATTTTTAGAGCGGTCATCTTCTGGCCAACCACCTGGAAAATCTTCCCGAACAGTAGCATCTGTATTTACTTTAAAATTCTTCATCAATACTTCGGTACCATAATATAACTGCGGCATACCTCTCAAGGTAAATAGCCAATTATACACCATTCGCATCTTAGACCAATCTTCCCCTAAAACAGAATAAACGCGATCCATGTCATGATTATCCAGGAAGATGCAATTTTTCATAGGGTCGGCATATAACACATCTTGAGCAAGCGTAAGATAAAGTTTAACTACACCTGTTGACCAACCAGCCTCTTCTTTTGCAGCGCTGATCATAGCAAAACAATTTTGAAAATCTAACATCCCTTCTGCATTATGTGCAAATGGGGTCTTCACATTATTACGCGTGAAATAAGCATTTGCCAGCGGAGTTGTAACCCAGCTTTCACCAAAAACAGTAAGCGAGGGGAATTCACGTAGTAAACAAGTATTGATTTCATTTAAGAATGATTCTTCATTATACTTATAGGTATCGACTCTCCATCCATCTACCCCGTATTCTTCGGTAGCCCAGATTGAATATTGAATTAAAAATCTTGCCACATCTCTATTTCGCTGATTTAAATCTGGCAGATGAGGAACAAACCAACCATCTAGCATCTGCCTTTTATCTTGTTCAGCAGCATAGGGATCGAAAAAAACTTCTTCGCGATGATGCGGAGGATTTTTTCCTTGAGAACTATTCAACCAGTCATCAGATGGAGGATCAAGTGCAATCCAGTGATAGCTTCCAATATGATTATAAATAGCGTCTTGAATAATTTTCATACCCCGCGCATGCGCTGCCTTGCTTAAATTTTGATAAGCTTCATTCCCGCCAAATCTCTTATCTACTTCATAATGGTCGGTAAACCAATATCCATGATATCCCGCAACCTTATTGCCCCACTCATTCATAAGAGGCATATCATTTTCATTAACTGGTGTCAACCAAAGCGTTGTAACACCTAATTCGTTTAAATATGAAAGCTGATTTTGAACTCCTTTTAAATCTCCCCCATGTCTGGAAAACTTATCATTTCGGTTACAGGTTGTATCTCTGTAATTCTTAACGATATCATTTGTTTTATCACCATTTGCAAAACGATCGGTCATGATTAAATAAATGAAATCGCTTGCATTAACTCCTCTGACACGTGTTTTCCCATTCTCGGCAGATCGTTTTTTAAGCTCATATTTGAAAGAGACTGGAGAACCTGT
>DDPN01000141.1:9505-14188 GCA_002342205.1 Chitinophagaceae bacterium UBA2467
AAAAAGGTAATTGTTGCTTTTAGCCCTACGAACATTTTTTATTTGGACACCAGGATAAGTTGTGGTAACCGACGAAAATGAACCCACAGAATTTCCCCTGATAATCAAATTTAATTGTGTGTCTTTAAAACCGGTCCACCAATGAGATGGATAAACAGATAAAGAGTTTTGCGAGTACCCTTGAATTTGATAAAAAAAGCAAAGGACAGAAAATAACAAGAATTGATTCCATCTATTTCTCATAAATCAAGATTTTTTTTCTTTTACAAGTAAAACACAAGTTAATGAGGCCAAACACAATAGCACTCCACCAATAAGAACAGCTAATAATCGGTCATTCCCTAAATAATTTTCCATGATCGATCCAAAAAATAAGGCAGCAATTATCTCAGGTAACACAATAAAAAAATTAAACACCCCCATATAAATCCCTGTCTTTTCTTGTGGAATAACGCCAGCCAGTAATGAATAAGGCAACGATAGTATAGAAGCCCAGGCAATTCCAACAAGGGACATAGATAAATAAAGCCACTGTGGAGCAGTGATAAAGTTGACCGAGATCAACCCGATTCCACCTAGTAATAAACAAAGGGCATGTGTCCATTTTTTACCAAGACGACTCACCCAAAATGGGATCGAAAAAGAAAAGAAAAATGTAACAAGGTTGAGAATCGCCGAAGTAGCATTAGCATGTTCTAACCCCTCTGTATATCGATCACTGTTATTCAATGGGTCACCACCAAAAATATCACCCGCTACACCTGTGCTGTAATAAAACCACATTAAAAATAAACCAGGCCAGGTGAGAAATTGGACAACGGCTAGTCGTCGCATGGGAGCTGGCATCCCAACGATGGCAGCTATAATTTCTTTAACTCCTCCAGTAAACCCAGTAACTCCAGCCTTTTTCTTTTCTTGCCAATTAGGATCTGAAGGGGGATACTCTTTGCTTTTAAATATCGTGTAGAGTACCGCGGAAAGAAACACAAAAGATCCAATGTAAAAGGACCACATAATATTTTGTGGAATTCCTCCAGAACCTTTTTCCCTGGAGACACCCAACCAACTTACTAAAAGACCTGGTAAAAAACCTGCAATAAAAGAAGCTGCTCCAATAAACATGCTTTGCATAGCATATCCATATGATTGCTGCTTTTCATCTAAGTTATCAGCCACAAAAGCCCTGAAAGGCTCCATGGTTATGTTTATACACGAATCCAAAATCCATAATGTGCCCGCAGCCATCCATACAGCAGAAGCATTAGGCATAAAAAAAAGTGCGATGGAACTTAAAATTGCCCCTACTAAAAAGTATGGGCGGCGGCGACCTAAGGTTGGATGCCAAGTCCGATCACTCAAATATCCCACGATGGGTTGAATAATCAAACCAGTCATAGGTGCAGCTAACCATAGGCCTGGAATTTGCTCAGGACTTGCACCTAAAAATTCATAGATGGCACTCATATTACCCATCTGTAAACTCCATCCAAATTGAATGCCGAAAAATCCAAAACACATGTTCCAGATTTGCCAGAAACTTAATTTAGTCTTGGTACCTGTATAGTTTGTAGACATAGCAAGCTTTTGCCTAAGATAAGAATAAAAACTACTTGCTAAATTGTAAAACCGTCTGGAATAACTGCGCCCTTCTTGATAACCACTATACCGTCCTTTACACAGTACAAGGGGTGATCTTTATTCTCTAAATGTGAGCCGCCATTAATTCGGACATCATTTCCAATTCGCACATTTTTATCCAAAATAGCATTTCTAATATAACAGCGCTCACCCACCCCGACCGGGGGAATACCTTTTTGTTTGTTATCGTTAATCTCATCCAACGTTTCATAGTTATCACTTCCCATCATATAGGTATCCACAACAGTGGTACCTAACCCCACTCTGCTACGAATTCCAATTACACAACGCTCCATTCGGGATGCACTTAAAATAGAACCCTCGGCCACCAAAACTTTCTCCATGGTTGTACCGCTGATTTTAGCAGGAGGCAACATGCGCGAGCGCGTATAGATCGTACGATTATTATCGAACATGTCAAAATCAGGAATGTCTTTAGTTAATTCAATATTGGCCTCAAAAAAAGATCGAATATTACCAATATCAGTCCAGTACCCTGTGTACTGATAACTAGCCACTTTGTAGCGACCTATCGATTGTGGCATGATTTCCTTTCCAAAATCGGTAGCATCTTTAAATTCTGAACGTAAAATATCAAAGAGTAGTTTTCGATTAAAAATATAAATCCCCATTGAGGCAAGATAGACGCGCCCCTTGTTCTGCATCTCCTGTCCGGTATCACTAACCCAATCATTCAACAGCGAGGAATCGGGTTTTTCAATAAAAGAAGTGATAAACCCATTTTCGCTTTTTAAAATTCCAAATTCTGGCGCCTCTCGACTGGTTACTGGAATGGTTGCTATTGAAATATCAGCACCGGTTTGTTTATGCGTATCGAGCATCGCTGCAAAATCCATTTGATACAATTGATCACCAGAAAGGATTAAGACATATTGACTTTCAAATGGCTCAATATGACGAAGACCTTGTCGAACAGCATCTGCTGTACCCTGAAACCAAGTTGGATTATCAGGAGTTTGCTCAGCGGCTAATATGTCTACAAAAGCACGACTAAAGGCACTAAAATGATAGGTGTTCTTGATATGGCGATTCAAGGAGGCAGAATTAAACTGCGTCAGAACAAACATCCGACCAATTCCGCTATTTAAACAATTTGAAATAGGAATATCAACTAATCGATACTTGCCCGCAATAGGAACAGCCGGCTTTGATCGACTGGCAGTTAAGGGATAAAGTCTAGAACCTGCTCCTCCTCCCAGAATAACGGAAAGAATTTCGGTTGCATGTGTAATTGTTCTGATCGCCATATGCTAATATTTCAGTGTCTTGTATAAATCCAAGTATAATTGGGCAGCTTTGTTCCACGAAAAATCAAATCCCATCATTAATTTTCTAAAATGATTCATTTGAGTGGGCTCATTACTATAAAGAGCAATAGCCCTATCGATAGAATGAGAAATATCTTCTACCGATGCATGATTAAAACAAATTCCATACCCTCCATCGTCACCCATATCAATAACTGTATCTTTCAAACCTCCTACACGTCTTACCATTGGAATTGTTCCAAATCGCATTGCATATAATTGATTGAGTCCGCAAGGTTCAACCCGACTGGGCATCAATAAAAAGTCTGCACCTGCATACATTGAATGGCTTAACGCTTCTTGGTAACCAATGGAACATTTAAAATACCCGCCAAGTGAATGCTGTAAATGATATAGTTCATTTTCAATCGACTTTTCACCTGAACCTAAAAGAAGTATATTCACTTTGCCCTTATGCCGATTAATCGCATGTTGAATAGCAGCAGGTAAAAGATCAGCCGCCTTTTCTCCTACCAAACGACCAATGAAACAAAACAAAGGAAGAGCTGGATCTAATTGAAAATTATTACATAATTCCTCTTTGTTTTTTTTCTTTCCGATTTCAAAAGAGTTAATCGTAAAATGAAATAAAAGATAGGGGTCTTTTTCTGGATTCCACAAATCTGCATCAATCCCATTTAAAATGCTAGAGCACTTCCCTTTTTCATACTCAAACAATTTCTCAAGACCTGCAGCTTGCTGACGCAACTCTTGTAGATAAGAGTGGCTAACTGTGGTAACGCGCCACGAAGATTTGATAGCGGCAGCTAGCGGGTTAATTTGACCATGCCAATCTAACATGCTCCACTTCCATGAATCATATGAGGGAAGTAATACACTCTTTCCCCAATCAAAATTGCCCTGATACTGGGCATTATGAACTGTAAATACAGTTGGTATATTATGTAAACGAGATTGAAACTCATCTGCATATTTAAAAAGAAAAGGAATCAAACCACAGTGATGATCATGACAATGAACTATATCGGGCAATCGACTCCAGCTTTTCAACCAATCACAAACTGTAATTTGGAAAGCCAAAAATCGCTCAATGTCATCTGCATAGCCGTACACTTTTTCCCGGTCAAGAAGACCATTAATATCTACCAAATAGAGATCAAACCCTAGTCGATTTGTTTTTTCACGAATCACGCTGTAATGAAAAAACTGTTCTCCTAAAAACTGTCCACCCTCATGCACAAGTTGCCACTCATTTTCTATCAAAAAAGAGGTTCTGTACATGGGCATAACTACTTTTGAAATGGCCCCTAACTTGTTTTGATATTTTGGCAAAGCACCAACCACATCACCCAATCCCCCTGCCTTTGCCACGGGAAAGCATTCGGCTGCTACATGTAAAATTTCCATTTACCCACGAAAACGTTGTACTGTAAATTAAGTCAAAATATTTTACGTTGCTAGCAAAAATGACCTATTTTCAAGCCTATCAAAAAAACCAACCCATGAATCAACAAACCAAATGGTCACAGTTTAGTGTTTTGATTAGTGTTTTCTTTTTCTGGGGCTTTGTAGCCGCATCCAATGACATATTGATCCCTGTTTTTAAGGAAAAACTTAATCTGGAACAGTGGCAATCTCAAATGGTCTCCTTTGCCTTTTATGTTGCCTACACAGTGGGTTCAATCATCTATTTTATTGTATCTAAAGCAATCGGCGGGGACTTATTAAATCGAATTGGTTATAAAAATGGTATTTC
>DDPN01000018.1:0-2306 GCA_002342205.1 Chitinophagaceae bacterium UBA2467
AAAACTTTCGATCCTTATGTATACGATCTGACTTTTGTAAAGCTTCGTGAGGTTTCACTTGGTTATACACTTCCAATTAAGAAATGGGGTGTAAACTGGGCTCAGCGTGCAGTTCTTTCAGTTGTTGCACGTAATCCTCTGCTTATCTATGCAAAAACAGCTGATTTTGATCCTTCAGAAATCTCTAACATCAGTGGTGAGGCTGGAAATATGCCTGGTACACGTGGTCTTGGAGCAAACCTCAAAATCAGTTTCTAAATCCTATTACAAGAATCAAGCATAAATGAATATGAATATGAGAAACTTTAGCATAAATAAGTTCCTGGTTCTCCCTCTAGCTTTAGGGGTGTTGTTGACCAGCTGTAAAAGGTATTCTTCTGATTTTGGAGATACCAACGTAAACCCTGCGGCCACCACTAATCCAATTTTGCCTGCGTTATTAACTAACGTAGAAGCTGGTTTAGGTGGTTATGGAGCACAAACCCGTGGGGGGCTTTACTGCCAGTATTTTTCTGAAACACAGTATACCGATGCATCTCTTTACTCAATTCCACAATTGAGCTTTGAAGGAGAGTACTCTGGTTCATTGATGGATCTTCAAAACATCATCAATGTTAACACTAGTAACAATATGTCTCAAGTGGCCAGAATTTTGAAGGCCTATATCTTCAGTACTATTACTGATCGTTGGGGTGATATTCCTTACTCAAAAGCATTAAAAGGCGACAAAACTCCTTCTTTTGATAAGCAAGAGGATGTATACAGAGGTTGTGTTAAAGAATTAACGGAAGCTGAGAATGCTTTTAACACAACATCATCTATCAGTGGAGATATCATCTATGGCGGAGATGTAGCCAAGTGGAAAAAACTAGCTAATACACTTCGTTTGCGTTTGGCAATTCAGGTATCCAAGCGTTTCCCTTCTTCAACAGGTTGGGCAGCTACAGAGTTTCGTGCTGCTTTAGCTGATGCAGCTGGAACTATCACTACTAATGCTGACAATTTTGTTGTAAACTATCCTGGTGGAAACTTCCGCAGCCCTTGGTTCTCTTTGTATGATGGTCGTAAAGACTTTGGTGAGAGTGACAAAATGGTTGCATTAGTTGGATCATTGGGTGATGCTCGTCAAAGTGCTTTTGGTTCTTCTACCATTGGAGTTCCTTATGGACGTGTTCGTGGTTTTGTTGATCCTTGGTGCCAAGCCAACCCTAACTGGGCAAGAATTCTTTCTGATGCTAATCGTCCTCAAAACGGATCAGTTGTATTAGTTTCTGCTGCTGAAACTCATTTATTGCGTGCTGAAGCTGCTGATAGAGGTTGGACAACTGAAGATATGAATACTTTATACCAAGCAGGTATTGCTGTTTCTCACGCACAGTGGGGAATTGCTGCACCAGGCTCTTCTTACTATACGCAATCAGGTGTTGCACTTGCTAGCCCTGCTGGTACAGGTGCTAATATTAGCAGAATCGCTATTCAGCAATTCATCGCCGCTTATCCTGATGGATTACGTGGCTGGTGTATCTGGAGAAGAACTGGTTTCCCAGCATTAACGCCTGCTCCTGATGCAGTTAATGCATCTCGTCAAATTCCAAGACGTTACACCTACGGTACAACTTCCTATGCGACTAACACAACAGCGGTTACTGCTGCTGCGTCTGCTATTGGTGGTGATACACAGGATACAAAAGTTTGGTGGGATCAATAATTTGAAAAACAACTTTAAAAGAAACAACCATGAATATGAAATCATCAGTCTATACCTTCTTGGTCTTGGCGCTGGGGTTCACCTCTTGTATTAAAAAGGAAGTAACTCCTTTGAAAGATGAGGGTGCTACTTTTGTCAAAATCTTAGGAGGAAGCAGCCCTGCCACTGTAAAAAGCAATCCAATTGACTTCGTCACCACTCCCCAAACAATTGTAGTATGTGATGTTCGTAAGGATGCTGCAAATAGTGCCGATTTAGCTAAAACAACTACTGTAACAATCAAAGATGACACAGCTGCTGTTCGCGCTGCTAATCCTGCCTACCTTCACTTGCCTACTGCATGGTATACCTTAGTTGGTTCTGGTGTGACCAAAACTGGTGGTATGGGCGGTAATTATACCGTCAACTTCTCTTCCGGTGACTTTGCAAAGGAGATTTCTATTCGTATTCCAAATGCACAATTATTAGATCCTAGCCGTTTATACGGACTTGGTTTTACTATCACTGGCGTAACTGCTGATTCAAAAGTATCATTTGAGAAATCATTGGTCGTTGAAATCGGCGCTAAAAATCCATGGGATGGTGTTTATCTGATGTC
>DDPN01000018.1:2362-6016 GCA_002342205.1 Chitinophagaceae bacterium UBA2467
ACAGTTAGTGCAACAAAATGCGTTGTTCGTAATGATGATTTAAATGGTGGTATACCTGGATATATTTTTAGTAATGCGGGTGCAGGTACCTACTACGGTTCTTTTGGTTGGGTAATTAGCTTTGATCCTTCTACTAATAAGGTTAGTGAATTATATAATTACTATGGTGATCCAGCACTTCCTGCTACTGCTGGTGGTAATCCAGCTGCTGGTTCAGGTGCCCCATTGTATGCTTCGTCAAATGGACGTCGTGCTGTATTGGATCCAACTGGCGTAAATGCTGTTCAAAGTAATAAGGATATCTTGATTAAACACTGGATGTTGCAACCTTCTGTTGTGCCAACTGGTGCAAGAAGTTTCTTTAACGATAGATGGAAATACTTGGGTCCACGCTAATCCATTTTATATCAAAACTTTTTAAGAGGGTCCTCAGAAGGGCCCTCTTTTTTTATCTTTACAAAAAATAAGAAATGAGTACGCCTGAGTCTAATCCTAATCAATTGAATATTGAAATCTCTGAAGAAGTAGCAGAGGGTGAGTATGCAAACCTTGCGATTATCACGCATTCTCACGCAGAGTTTGTTATTGATTTTGTCAATGTAATGCCTGGAACGCCAAAGAGTAGAGTGAAATCTCGTATCATATTAACCCCTCAGCATGCAAAGCGTTTGATGCGTGCGCTCACAGAGAATATCCAGAAATACGAGTCTATTAACGGGGCCATTAAAGATCTGGAGGAAGTTCAGTTGCCGCTTAATTTTGGTGGCCCCACTGCACAGGCATAAGCAATTCATATATATCCCTCATCTGCAAAGCTGTAGTAGCCTTGGTCGCTGACAATAATGTGATCGAGCATAGTGATGTCGAGTAAAAGAGCAGCTTCCTTTAATTTTTGGGTGAGTAATTCATCCGCTCTGCTTGGTCTCAAATTACCGGAGGGGTGATTATGGCAAACTATAATGCTCACCGCATTTTGCTCTAACGCTTTTTTTAGAATAATACGCGGGTCTGCTACTGTGCCGGTAATTCCACCTTCACTCACGATTTCAAAATGATTAATTCGGTTAGCACGATTTAAGAAAAGCACCGCAAATACTTCGTGTCGGAGATCCTGCAGCCGTACTTGTAAAAACTGAGCTATGTCTGCGCTACTAGTCACTTGCTTTTTGTCCAGCGGNNGCTTTTGCATTTCCAATTCCGCTGATTGCCGCTATTTCCCGAGGGGTGAGTCTGCCTAGTTCCTGTAAGTTTTGTTTGGCCATTTCAAGTAATTGCATGCCCAATTCAACAGCACTTTTCTGTCTATTACCCGTTTGTAATAGGATGCCCAGTAGTTCAGAAGCGCTCAATTGTTCGACCCCTAACCGAAATAGTTTTTCTCTGGGCCTATCCTCAGTGGCCCATTGACGAATCGGTTTTCGGCTTTCCATAAGCCAAGTATAAATTGCTATGCGCTACGTGGCAATCCTGTGTAAAGGTTTTTTTTACCAGAATAAGAATTGTCTTAGCTGATTGATATCTTCGTGCCACACACGCATTTACTCTGCTATGCAACATGCCAAAATCTTTTCCGGAACCGGCTCTCAGCAGCTGGCGGAACAAATCTGTAAACAATTTGGAACACAGCTTGGAAAGGTCAATATTCAGCGCTTTAGCGATGGAGAAATTTGCCCTGTTTTTTTGGAAAGTGTTCGGGGTGACTATGTTTTTTTAGTGCAGAGTACTTTTTCTCCATCTGATAACCTGATGGAGTTGCTCCTTATGATTGATGCCGCTCGCAGGGCCTCTGCTTACAAGGTGATTGCAGTTATTCCTTATTACGGATATGCCCGACAAGATCGCAAGGACAAGCCCCGGGTTGCTATTGGTAGTAAGTTGATTGCCAATATGTTAGTTGCGGCTGGTGCGGATCGTGTCATTACTATGGATTTACATGCCCCTCAAATTCAGGGGTATTTTGACATACCTGTTGACCACCTGGATAGCCATGCTGTTTTCATCCCTTATATCGAGAAACTGAAGCTGGAAAACCTTACCTTTGCGGCCCCCGACGTGGGTTCGGCTAACCGAATCCGACAGATTGCGAGTTATTTCAATGCGGAGATGGTGATTTGTGATAAACACCGCAAAAGAGCGAACGAAATAGCAAGCATGGTGGTGATAGGAGATGTGGTTGATAAGGACGTGATCATTATTGATGACATCTGTGATACGGGCGGAACCCTTGCAAAAAGTGCAGGGTTGCTCAAGGAAAAAGGAGCGAGATCCGTACGCGCATTGATTACCCACCCGGTGCTCAGTGGTAAAGCGTACGAAAACATTGAAAACAGTGTGTTAGAAGAACTGGTGGTCTGTGATACGATCCCGGTGAATCAACAGTCTAAAAAGATCAAAGTACTTGGTGTTGCTGATCTATTTGCTGTTGCAATCCGGAACGCCTACGAAAATAAAAGTATCACCAGCCTGTTCGTCTATTCACAGCTGAAAGACAAGTGAATCATAAAAACCAAATAGACATGAACACGATTACAATCGAAGGACAACTGAGGACCGCATTTGGCAAGTCAGCCACCCGCCAACTACGCTCTCAGGAACTGGTGCCCGGTGTAATTTATGGGGGTGCTCAGGAGGTCAATTTTTCGGCTCCTGCTGCGGCTTTCAAAAAACTGGTGTACACACCCAATTTCCAATTGTGCGAAGTAAAATTGGATGGTAAATCCTATCGCACGATCCTCAAAGATTTGCAGTTTGACAAAGTCAACGACGAGTTGATCCATGTTGACCTGTTAGAGTTGGTTGAGGATAAAAAAGTGATTGCAAACATTCCTATCAAGTTTGTAGGAAATGCAAAGGGAGTAAAAGACGGAGGTAAATTCATTTCCAAAATGAAATCTCTTAAGGTTAAAACCTTCCCTAAGTATTTGAAAGAACAAATTGAAGTGAATGTGGATAGTTTAGAGTTGAATGGTAACGTTCGTGTAGAGGATGTAAACGTCCCTAATTACGAAATTTTAAATTCTCCTCGTATTCCTATCGCTTCTGTAACGCTGACACGTCAGTTGAAGCAGGAAGAAGCTGCTGCACCAGCTGCAAAGAAGTAATCAAGCCTTTCAGGCTCTTTATAAACCCGCATCTTTTGGTGCGGGTTTTTTGTTTGGGAAGGCCGATCTTTGAGCCTCTTGCTATCTATGAAATACCTGATTGTTGGTTTGGGAAATGTTGGAGATGAGTACGCGCACACGCGTCACAATATTGGATTTGATGTCGTCTATTCCTTTGTTGCAAAACACGGGGGTACATTCAAAGTGGAACGACACGCGTATCACGCAGAAATTAAATGGAAAGGCAAGACGTTTATATGTATTTGTCCCACCACCTATATGAACTTGAGTGGGAAGGCTGTAAAGTTCTGGATGGAAAAAGAGAAAATTGAGCCTACTCAAGTACTTGTGGTGGTGGATGACTTGGCCATTCCGTTGGAACGCATCCGCATCAAGCCCTCGGGTAGTGATGCAGGTCATAATGGTTTAAAAAGTATTCAGGAGTCAATCGGAACCACCGATTATCCCAAGCTTCGGTTTGGCATAGGAAATGATTATCCAAAGGGTCGTCAGGCGGACTTTGTATTAAGTAAATGGAAAAAATCAGAAGAGC
>DDPN01000121.1:0-839 GCA_002342205.1 Chitinophagaceae bacterium UBA2467
AAATATTTTTAGCGAATTTAAGAATAACTGAGATCAGATCGGAATGAACTTGAGGGGCCGATTTTTGTTTGATATCTTTGCAAATGATATGATGAGAATCCTCTTTACCTCAAACCGAATTTTTTCTTTCTTGCTTCTTTGTACTATCCTATTGGCAAGCTGCCAAGGACAAACCACTAAAAAAACTCTAAACGAAACAAAAAATACTATGAGTGCAACCGAAACCCACCAACCCGCTGTATATGATACAGCCACTTTTGCAAATGGTTGTTTTTGGTGTACAGAGGCCATCTTTGAAGAGTTAAAAGGCGTGAAAAGTGCAGTTTCTGGCTACTCAGGCGGGCATACTAAAAATCCAACTTATAAAGAAGTATGTAGTGGCGAAACCGGACATGCTGAATGCATACAGGTTGTTTACGACCCCTCGTTGATAAGCTTTGATGAGTTACTGGAAGTATTTTGGAAGACCCATGATCCGACCACACTAAATAGACAAGGGAATGATATAGGTACACAATACAGAAGTGCTATTTTTTATCACTCGGAAGAACAAAAAAATAAATCACTCGAATATAAAAAGGCGCTTGACCAGAGTGGAGCCTGGCCCAATCCTATAGTGACAGAAATTACCCCCTTCACGGTTTTTTACCCCGCCGAGAACTACCATCAGCAGTATTTTGAACTAAATGGCGATTCAAACCCCTATTGCCAATTTGTAATTCAACCCAAATTGGAAAAGTTTAGGAAAGTATTTGCAGATAAGCGAAAAAAAGAAGCAGGTCAGTAAATATTCTCGTTTTATATTAGCATACACACCCCTTTGTATGCTTAAACCAACG
>DDPN01000121.1:894-4624 GCA_002342205.1 Chitinophagaceae bacterium UBA2467
CGAAGCACAGTCCACAAAATTCTCCTCCGATGATTCTCTACGAGGAACTCTCAACCAGGAGCGTAGCTGGTGGGATGTTCAACACTACACCATTGTTGTGCAACCCAACTATGTAACAAAAACAATCAAAGGGTCAAACACAATTCAATTCTCTTATAAACCAGGGGAGAATCCTGAACAGATGCAGATTGACCTGCAATCGCCCATGCAAATTGATAGTGTCTTTTTTCAGAAAAGAAAGATCAGCTTTAGCAAAAGAGGAATGAATAGCTGGCTATTAAGCTTAACAAAAAATAATTCAAGAGTACGCATTTCAAAGGGATTACTTTTAACCGACTCTGTTTTGATTTATTATAGCGGTAATCCACGGATTGCAAAAAATGCCCCCTGGGACGGCGGATGGATTTTTGCAACTGATAAAATGGGAAGACCCTGGATGACTGTAGCCTGTCAAGGATTGGGAGCGAGTGTTTGGTACCCCTGCAAAGACCATCAAAGTGATGAGCCAGATAAAGGAGCAACCATTCGCATGATTGTTCCAGACTCCTTGGTTGCCATCGCTAATGGACGATTACAGTCAATAACAAAGAGAAAAAACAATGAAAGTGTCTATGAATGGAAGGTCATAAACCCCATCAACAATTACAATATCGTACCCTATATCGGTAAGTATGTTAATTGGAAAGACAACTATTCCAGCATTACTGGAAACAACTTAGAGCTCTCTTATTGGGTTCTAGATTATAACCTTGAGAAAGCAACTCCTCAGTTCAACCGCGATACGCCAAGAATGTTAGCTGCTTTTGAATATTGGTTTGGCCCCTACCCCTTTCAGGAAGATGGTTACAAATTAGTGGAGTCTCCTCATCTTGGCATGGAACACCAAAGTGCAATTGCCTATGGAAATGGTTTTGCAAATGGATATCGAGGACGCGATTTATCTGGTACAGGTTGGGGGAAAGATTGGGACTACATAATTATTCATGAGAGCGGTCATGAGTGGTTTGCTAATAATATCACTACAAAAGACATTGCAGATATGTGGGTACATGAAGGATTCACAATGTACTCTGAAGTGCTCTTTATTGAATATCATTACGGACGTGAGGGAGCCGATGCTTATTGCAGAGGTGTAAGAACTAGAATCCGAAACGATAGGCCCATTATTGGTCAATATGGCGTCAATGATGAAGGAAGTGGCGACATGTATAATAAGGGAGCAGGATTTCTGCATCACCTAAGAGAGACTATCAATAACGATAGCCTATTTAGAGGGATTTTAAAGGGGCTCAACAAAGACTTCTATCACCAAACAATTGACTCAAAAGATGTAGAGGCTTATTTTATACAAAAAACAGGGCTACCTCTTCAACCTTTATTCGATCAATATTTAAGAACTAATAAAATACCCATTTTAGAATATGCGCAAACTAATAATAAACTAAAGCTTCGGCTAACAAACTGCAATGAACAACTTTCTATGCCCATCCGAATAGATGGAAAACAAACACAGAACATTACCATCACTACGGCATGGCAAGAATTTAATATTTCGGAGGGCATAAGCATCAAGAATATCAGCGATAACTTTTATTTTACAAAGAAAGAGGCTTCTTCAAGTCTTTGACGACCCGTCATGAGTAGTATCAGAAAACAGAGCATTTACTCCACCTTAGTAATCTATGGCGGTTTCTTTATTGGTCTGCTAAATACATATCTCTTCACACGTAAGGGGTTTTTTTCAGAGGAAGAGTTTGGGCTTTACAATGTGTTCATTGCAATAGCTCTATTGCTAGCCGCAGTAGGCAATATGGGAGCTCCCTACTTTATTTATAAATTCTTCCCTTATTACAAGGACCGCTTTCGAACTTCTGGGAATGATCAATTAACTATTGCACTAACACTTGGCGCAATTGGACTTATTTTATTTTTGATCGGAGGACAGCTTTTTGAGCCGCTAATCATTCGGAAATATGGAACAAACTCTCCTTTACTGATCCATTACTTTAATTGGGTCTTTCCACTTGCAGCCGGACTTTTACTTTTCAACATACTAGAATCGTGGAGTTGGCAACAGCAGCTTTCGGTGAAAAGCAACCTTTTGAAAGAAGGCATTTGGCGACTTTATATTCTCATCCTTATTTTCTTGTTTATCACAAAGGGTTCTATCTCTTTTGATCGTTTCATTTATTTATTTGCGTTCAGCTATCCTTTTATTGCGCTGGTATTGATGGGTATACTTTATTACAAAAAAAAGCTGCCCATTACTTTTCATTTTAGTTCATTAACAAAACGACTAAAAAAACCAATTTTTCACTACACTAGCTTCACTTACATTGGAACACTCATTTTTGTAATTGCACAGGTATTTGATTCGATCTTAATTCCTTCCGTACTTGAAAACGCACTAGCACAATTGGCCGTTTATTCATTGGCACAAAATATTGCTTCCATGCTTCAGGCTCCTCAGCGAGGAGTGATTGCTGCAGCCATGGAGCCCTTGTCTCGCGCTTGGAAAGAAAAAGACCGAATTACACTCAACAAGATTTATCAACGATCAGCTGTAAACTTGCTTCTTTTTTCTTCAGCGCTGTTTGGTCTCTTCATCATCAATTACGAAAATGCCATACTTACGCTGGATCTTAAACCAGTTTTCTTGACCGGCTTACCTGTTTTTTTATTATTAGGATTAGCAAGAATGATTGATTTGGGAACTGGTGTTAATTCACAACTGATTATCACCTCACCAGGATGGCGTTTTGAATTTTATAGCGGCATTGTTTTACTTACGTGCATGCTTCCACTAAGCTATATGCTTACAAAACAAATGGGAATTACAGGGACAGCACTCGCCCAACTGATTTCAATTTCAATCTATAATGCTTGTAGAATTTGGTATTTACACTGGAAATTCAAGCTTCAGCCCTTTAGTTTTACCACATTAAAAATTATTATTACTGCTGTGCTTATCACGCTGGGGTGCTATTGGGCATTTAAAGGGCAGGAAGGATGGACCGGACTCATAACCAGAAGTATAACTTATCTGGTTGGATTTGCAGCTACTACTTGGATTTTTAAGTTAACCCCAGATCTTCAGCCAGTGCTTGAAACAATCCGAAAAAAAATAAAGGGGAAGTAATCTACTCTGTAGTTACAGAAGACTGCGGAATACGTCCCGCACCAACATACCGAGCAGAAAAATAAGACTCCTTACGATCACTAACCATTACCCCGTTACTAGAAGAAGCGTGTACAAATTTGTCATTCCCTAGATAAATACCTACGTGAGAAATGGAGCGGCCCCTAGTTCTAAAAAAAAGTAAATCGCCAACTTGCAAATCACTTTTATTCACTTGTTCACAAAAACGAAATTGTTCGCGAGAAGTTCTAGGAAGCTGTATACCTCGATAAGACAATAAAATAGTAGCAGTAAAAGCGGAACAATCAATTCCGGCAGCTGTATTACCCCCATTTCTATAGCGCACCCCCAGCCATGGATCGATTTGTTGCAGCAAAAGCGAATCGGGCAACTGTGCTATATCCTGGCCTAAAATTTGAGCGTATTTAAATTGTAACGAAGAAGGTGGTGTCATTGGAAACAAAACAGGATCCACCTGATGAGTTTGAAGCCCGCTTCTTGATAAAATTGAGGGTGCACTAACAGGACTCGATGCTTTGAAAGAGCGACTTTCAGCTACATTTTCATTTTTAAGTACAGGTAGATTTTGTA
>DDPN01000121.1:4652-5947 GCA_002342205.1 Chitinophagaceae bacterium UBA2467
TTTTTGAACAAAAGTGCAACTGGCCAAATAGAAACAAATGAATAATACAAATACAATCCTCATGGGGAAAAATCAAGCAAGATTTGAACGATGTAGATTTTGCAAAGGTAGTTAATTTGCCTACTTTTCCTGTCCGCTATGAAGTTTTCACATTTGCATGTACATACGCAGTATTCTTTGTTAGATGGTGCTGCAGCTATTCCAAAACTCTATTCCAAGGCCATCAAAGACCAGATGCCAGCCTTAGCGATTAGCGATCACGGCAATATGTTTGGTGTTTTTGAATTTGTAGCAGAGGCTTATAAAAACAAAGATGAAAATGGAAAGTTAAAAGTAAAGCCCGTAGTAGGCTGTGAATTTTATGTCACAGAAAACCGACATCAAAAAACATTCACCAAAGAACAACGCGACCGAAGAGTTCACCAAATATTGTTAGCTAAAAATGAAATAGGCTACAAGAATCTTATTAAGTTAACCTCACTTGGCTACTTGGAGGGAATGTATAGCAAATACCCTCGAATTGATAAAGAATTGATCCAAAAACATCATGAGGGACTTATTGCAACCACTTGCTGTTTGGGAGCTAGCATCCCACAAGCGATTTTACGAAAAGGAGAAGAAGAGGCTGAAAATGAATTCAAGTGGTGGTTGAATATTTTCCAGGATAATTTTTACGTAGAACTGCAGCGCCATGGTATGGCAGAGCAAGACAAGGTGAACGAAACCCTCATAAAGTTTGCCCGTAAATACAAAGTCAAGATTATTGCAAGCAATGATAGTCACTATGTAGAGCAAGATGACTTTAACGCACACGACATTTTACTCTGCATCAACACAGGTGAAAAACTTGCAACACCCGCTATTCGTGATTTTGCAGATGATGACATCAATGTCAAAGACAAACGTTTTGCATTTCCCAATGACCAGTTCTTTTTCAAGACCACGCAGGAGATGTTAAAAACTTTTGAAGACTTACCTGAAGCTATTGACAATACCAATGAAATTGTAGACAAAGTCGAAGCCCTGAATCTAACGAGAGACATCCTACTTCCTAACTTTCCAGTAGAAAAAAGATTTCAAATACACACCAAAGAAGAGACTGTAGGAAAATACAAAGTATCTCCTGAATCGAATAACCAGTGGGAGTACCTTAAACATTTAACCTACGAAGGTGCAGCTGCTCGTTACCATGAAATAACAGATGAAATTCGAGAGCGGATCGAATTCGAATTATTCACTATCAAAACGATGGGATTTGCCGGGTATTTTTTAATTGTAAGTGACTTTATTCGTGC
>DDPN01000089.1:0-233 GCA_002342205.1 Chitinophagaceae bacterium UBA2467
GAAGATTCAGTTTTTGCAAAAGGCGCTAACACAGATTCTTTCATTGCCTCATCCAAACTATCGATCTTAGCTTCTACACGATCGCGAGTTGCAACATCTTTTGCGGCATTCGCCTTTGCGTAATCTTGGTAAAGTCCTTTCATTTGGTCTTCAAAAGGTTTCAACCCCGCCTGAAGACGCAAATACGCTTCATGATTTTTTGACCCCTTTACAGTACCGTTACTAAAAGAATC
>DDPN01000089.1:256-3132 GCA_002342205.1 Chitinophagaceae bacterium UBA2467
ACTGAACTAATCTTGATTTTTCCAGGTCCCGCATAAAACACAAAGTAGTCTCTATTTTGTGCCATAGAACCTGAACCAATCGGAACAGCCTGCTTTGCTTTAGCCGCATCTTTCAACACAGGATATTTAACACGCAAACGCAATAAATCCGGCTCATCTAATTGAACGGAAAAAGAGTAGCTACCCTCCGCAATTTTACAGCTATCAGTTACGAAAGCACCTCCCACTTTATGGTATAAATAAACCCACTCTGGTTCTATTTTAAAATTTTTCAAATCACCTTTGATAGACAAAGACTTAGCCTTATCCTGGGCCATTACGGCAAAAGGCAACAAAAAGACTGTTAAAAGGAGTGTGCGCATAGGGTAAATTAAGGGGTCCAATATACGCATCTTTCCGTACCTTTGTTAAGCCACGTAATTGTGGAACAAGCATTGTGAAACACTTAAATCAAAAATTCAATGGATCCCAATATATTATACGCCATAATTGGCGTAGCCGCTGGAGGAATTGGCCTCCTGGCAGGTCGCGTCCTCTTTGCGAAGGGAAGCCGTAAGCAGATCGAAGAGGCTGAAATTCAAGCACAAACCATTTTAAAGGAAGCAGAACTCAGAGCCGAAACCGTCCGGAAGGAAAAGGAATTGCAGGCAAAAGAGCGTTTTGTTCAGTTAAAAGCTGAGCACGAAAAAGAGGTGCTGGAAAAAACCCGCAAGATCAATGATTCGGAAAACAGAGCCCGCCAAAAAGAACAATCAATTAACCAGAAGGAAAATAACCTGGACAAGCAGATCAAGGAAAATGAGACGATAAAGGAAAACCTGAATCGTCAAATTGAGTTGGTCAACATCAAAAGAACAGAGTTAGAGAAACACCAGGAAGAACATATCCGCCGGTTGGAAAAAATTGCTAATCTCTCTGCAGACGATGCCCGTGCGCAACTAATCGAAAGCTTACGCAACGAAACACAGACTAAGGCCCTAGCCCTTCAACAGGATATTATCGAAGAAGCCAAACAAAAAGCACAAAAAGAGGCCAGAAAAATCATTATTCAAACTATTCAGCGTACTGCTGCGGAGCAGGCGATTGAAAATTCTATCACGGTGTTCAACCTGGAAAGTGATGAGATTAAAGGTCAAATCATTGGACGGGAAGGTCGAAATATCCGTGCAATCGAAGCGGCTACCGGAGTGGACCTCATTGTTGATGATACCCCGGAAGCGATTTTGTTATCCAGCTTTGACCCTCTACGCCGTGAAATTGCCCGCCTCAGTTTGCAAAGACTGGTCAGTGATGGACGTATCCACCCTGCCCGTATTGAGGAGGTGGTAGAAAAAACAAGAAAGCAAATTGAAGAACAGGTCATGGAAATTGGTGAGCGCACCGTTATTGAGCTAGGTATCCATGGACTGCACAAAGAACTAATCAGAATGGTCGGAAGAATGCGTTTCCGCTCTTCCTATGGCCAAAACCTGCTCATGCACAGCCGTGAAACAGCCAATTTGTGTGCGACCATGGCTGCAGAATTAGGACTGAACCCTAAGCTGGCTAAACGCGCCGGATTATTGCACGATATTGGAAAAGTACCGGATGAGGAAAGTGAATTAAGCCACGCCTTGTTAGGAGCCAAATTAGCTGAGAAATACGGCGAAAATCCAGCCGTGGTCAATGCCATTGGGGCACACCACGACGAAATGGAAATGCAATATGTAATCTCCCCCATTATCCAGGCCTGCGACGCCATTTCGGGTGCCCGACCAGGAGCCAGAAGGGAGATCATGCAGCAATACCTACAGCGTATTAAGGACCTGGAAAACCTGGCTATGTCCTACACTGGAGTAGAGAAAGCCTATGCCATCCAGGCCGGTCGTGAGTTAAGGGTGATTGTGGAAGCCGAAAAGGTCAGCGACCAGGAATCAGACCGTCTTTCCTTTGAAATAGCCCAAAAAATCCAAACAGAGATGACTTTCCCCGGCCAAATAAAGGTGACAGTCATCCGCGAAAAAAGAGCGGTAAATGTTGCCCGTTAGGGTGATTTTCACTACCTTTGCCGTCCTTAAAACTTTTGATATGAACGCCATTGCCTTTGTACACGAGCAGCTGACGGCTAAAAAAGAGTTCCCGGCTTTCAAACCCGGCGACAACATTACCGTCAATTACAAGATCATTGAGGGAAACAAGGAGCGTATCCAGTCCTTCAAGGGCGATGTGATCAAAAANNAAAAAACAGGGAACTGGACACACTGCCAGCTTTACCGTTCGTAAAATTTCGGATGGCGTAGGCGTGGAAAGAGTATTCCCGATCTTCTCCCCCAACATTGATTCAATCGAATTAAATAAAACCGGTCAGGTACGTCGTGCTAAACTTTTCTATCAGCGTAAGCGTAGTGGTAAGAGTGCACGTATCCGTGAAAAGAGAATGGCTGTTAGCGAATCAGCTGAAGCTTAATCAACATCGACCTGTTAAAAAAATCCCGTCTCTTCAACAAGTCGGGATTTTTTTATGTCGTTAACTTTCTGGTATCCTATCTTTACAATACAACTCTCGACTATGACAAATCCTATTTTACTCGGAATGCTTGGCACCAATGAAATCATCATCATTCTTGTGATCGTATTACTTCTGTTTGGAGGTCGTAAAATTCCTGAATTGATGAAAGGACTTGGAAAAGGAGTTCGTGAATTCAACGACGCTAAGAATAACGTGAAAAAAGAAATCGAAGAGAGCGCTAATGATGTTACCCGCTCTGTTAAAGACTAATCTCTTTTTTTCGGAAAGCCGCCTATCCCCCTTTTGGAGTTCCGTAAGGGGATTACTCGCTTCAAGTATCGTCTTATTTCTATCGCTATCCTCTTTCTCCCAAACAGGACCAAGAGGG
>DDPN01000089.1:3149-7769 GCA_002342205.1 Chitinophagaceae bacterium UBA2467
CCAGTTGGAAGAACCCTTCCGGTGTAAAGCTGAATCCACAAGCCATCTCGTTTGTAGAGTCCTACATGAGTCGTTATGGTAATGGACTTCAAAAAATGAAAGACTGGGGTCTCCCTTATTTTAATATGATGGATCAGGTGTTATCGGAATCTGGTTTACCCGGACAATTAAAATACCTGGCGGTAATTGAATCAGGATTGCGTTCCACTGCGCAGTCTTGGGCAGGCGCCGTGGGTCCCTGGCAATTTATGCCGGCTACAGGGCGTCGCTATGGATTAAAAATTACGCCCGCGTTGGATGAACGGATGGACTATATAAAAAGCACAAAAGCGGCGACCCGTTATCTAAAGGATCTCTTTACACAATTTCAGGACTGGCTGTTAGTCATTGCAGCTTATAATGGCGGCGAAGGAGCTGTTGAGCGCGCAATACAACGCAGCCAAAGTCGTGATTTTTGGAAACTGCAATATTACTTACCTGCAGAATCCATGAACCATGTCAAAAAATTTATTGCAACGCATTATGTTTTTGAAGGAAATGGAGGCGTAACTACACTTACCAAACAAGAGAGACAAACCCAGCAAGAAAAATTGCAACTACCACTCACCGCAGAAGAGTTGGCACAAACAACAACAACACTATTGCGTGGTCGTTATAAAAAAGAAGCAATCTTAAAATATACCGAAACAGATCCGCAGGAATTTCGTCGCTTGAATCCCTCCTTTGATGAAGCGATATCCATGAAAGGTGAATACACGCTACGCCTCTCTCATGCCTGCATGCAAGTATTTATAGAAAAAAAAGAAATGATCTTGGAAGAAAGTCTTCAGTTGTTACTGAAAGGAAAATAAAATCAAGTGCGATTATCGATGGATTAAAAATCCTCTTCCTCATCAAAGCCTTTGTCATTAAAAAGATCATCCTCGCCAAACTCATCTTCATCTAGCTTAAAATCATCTTCCTCCTCTCCTTTTTTGGCTGGACCTTTTTTCCCTTTTGATTTGGGCAAATCAAATTCCTCAAAATCAGGATCCCAATTATCTTCTTCCTCTTGTTTTTCCCAATCGTCTTCTACTTCCTCTTCTTCATCCTCTTCTACCTTACTTTTTTTGGGTTTTGAAGAATCTTTTGCTGCAACTTTTGTTGCAGGTTTTTCTGTAAGCTTTTTTACCTTTTCTGGTTTGATAGCCATAGCTGGACCGGATTAGTAATGTAAATTTTCGGCGAAGTTTTTAAATCGCCAAATTTTTTAAAATTCTTTTTTGATAAGAAAAATAAAATTAGGGAACAAGCACCAATTGATCCCGACCAGGACCATTGGAAATATATTTAACATCCACCCCTAAATAGTTATTAATAAAATCTACATATGTTTTCATTGCAACAGGAAGGGATGCAAATTCTTTACAAGTACTAGTCGTTTGATTCCACCCTGGAAATTTTTTCCAAACAGGTGTGGGCTGTGCGCGCTCCAGTTGATAAGGAATTTCAGTGGTCTCTTTACCATTAACCTGGTAGGCTGTGCAAACGGATAGTTCTGCAAAAGAATCCAGCACGTCTGCCTTGGTCATCACCAATTTTGTAACCCCATTGATCATACAGGTATATCGAAGGGCTACCAGATCAATCCATCCACAGCGGCGAGGGCGTCCTGTAGTAGCCCCAAATTCATTACCAACACGACGAAGCTCTTCTCCCGTTTCATTTTCTAATTCGGTAGGGAAAGGACCGCTACCCACACGGGTACAATACGCCTTGGTTACACCTATCACTTCTCCGATATGGTTAGGAGCCACTCCTAAACCATTACAAACACCTGCTGCAATGGTATTGGACGAGGTAACAAAAGGAAAGGTTCCAAAATCTATATCCAGCATGCTTCCTTGTGCGCCCTCTGCCAAAATTTTTTGACCCGCCTTTATCTTTTCGTTGATAAAATACTCGCCATTCACAATATTGAGTCCACGTAAAAACTCAACGGCTTCAAAAAATTCTTCTTCCCAAGCGCTGATGTCCTCCTGAAAACCATAACTGTCTAATAAACGCTGGTGCTTTAAACGAAGCTTGATGTATTGAGTAGTGAAATTCTTATCCAGCAAATCACCGACGCGCAGTCCATTGCGTCCTGTCTTATCCATATAAGCAGGCCCGATTCCTTTTAAAGTTGAACCTATCTTTTGATTTCCTTTGGAAAGCTCTGCGGCTTTATCAAGGGCACGGTGTGTAGGAACAATCAAGTGCGTGCGATCTGCAATGAACAAATTCTTTTTAACATCCACTCCAAATGCAGCAACGCTTTCACATTCACGCTTAAGAGTTACCGGATCGAGCACTACTCCATTACCAATTAAATTGACAATCCCAGCATGAAATATTCCAGAGGGAATCTGGTGTAATACCAGCTTTTTGTCATTTACATACAAAGTGTGACCTGCATTAGGTCCGCCCTGAAAGCGGGCTACCACTTGATAATCTTTCGCAAAAAAATCAACGATTTTTCCTTTTCCTTCGTCGCCCCATTGGAGGCCCAGAATTACGTCAACCATGTTAGTAGAATATGCGCCGCGAAAATAGGTCTATTTGATCAGCATTATGGAGCCTTTTTTCGTAATCACCCGATCATCTTTGGTTAGCCCCTCAATCATCCAGATATAAATTCCCTCCGGCTGCAGTTGCCCACCAATGGTGCCATCCCACCCATCATTCATCTTTTTAGTTTGGAATACTAGCTGCCCCCATCGGTTAAACACCCTGAAATAATTATAGCTTTTCATTCCCACAGGGAACGGCGTGAACTTGTCATTTTTGCCGTCACCATTGGGTGTAAATCCGGTCGGAACATATATATCCGGGCCCTTATATACCCGAACATTAACGAACGCCTCCCCTTTACAACCGGCAATGGTGGAAGCAACAACTTTATAACGCACATCCGAACCTATGGCGCCAATTGTTACAGTAGGATTAGGGATTAACGTATTACTCAACCCCACAGAAGGAGTCCAGGTGTAAAAGGTAACATCCGGGTCATTAGGAACAGCCAATAAAGTGAACTGATCACCTGGGTAACCAATTGTATCTGCCGGGTAAGTTAATACTTGAATGGGCGGAGTAACATGAATCCGAACGGTGTCAGTAGTAAGCCCAGCGCATCCATTAGCATCAGAAAGTATGCTTAGTACATAAAAAATATCTCGGTCCGGTGTAGAAATTGCATTAGGAAGCGAAGCATTATTCAAATAAGTAGAAGGTGCCCATTGATAAACAGTACCACCCGACCCTTGTAGTGTAACTGATTGACCATAGCAAATTACTCGATCTGGGCCTGCATCAGGGATAGGTGCTGCATTAACACGCACCACCACAGTGTCGCGGGTTACACATCTTCCTAATGTAATCGTTACGATGTATTGTGTAGTGGTAATAGGAGAAGCAATGGGGTTTGAAATATTCACCGCGCTCAAGCCGGTTGCAGGAGTCCAATCATATTGCAATCCATTTGAAACAACATTCAACTGGGTAGATCTGCTTTCACAAATAGTTGCATCTGTTTGTGGCGTGAAAGTAAGATCATTGGTTAGACCCACAACAGCCGTGCTGGCGTACGTACAATTCAATGCATCTTTTACTCTGATCGCGTAAGTTCCGGGAGCAAGACTATAGGTGCCACTGTTTTGCCAGTTAACACCTCCGTCAATTGAATAACTAAATGTACCATTGCCGCCCGTAGCTGTAATGCTAAGTCCGCCGTCATTACCACCATTACAAGAAGCATTTGTAGTTGTAACCGTAGCAGTCAGGGCAGCCGGTTCTGTAATTGTAACTGGAGCAGTTGTAACACAATTGTTCGCGTCTTTTATTGATAAGGTGTATGGACCCGCTGCCAAATTAAAAGTGGTAGCAGATTGCCAGTTGGTTGCGTCAACACTAAATTGATAAGGAGCCGTTCCCCCAGTGGTATTAACTGTTAAAGTTCCGTTCGATTGTCCATTGCAGACAACAGGAACCGTGTTGGTAGTTGTCACAATTGCAGTAGGCTCTGTAACCACCACCGAAGTAGTTCCCTGACAACCGGCACTTTCTCTGAAACGAATAGTATGCGTACCTGCTGGGACTCCGGTAAATTGATTACTGCTTTGCCAGGTCACCCCATCTAATGAATATTGATAAGGTGCTGTTCCTACAGTAGGAGCAAGGACAGTCAACGTACCCGTACTTCCACCATTACACAACGCAGGAGTAGAAGTTGCAGTTGTTGTTAACGCAGGACCTGTAGATACAGAAACAATAGAAGGACTACTTACACATCCGATTGCATCTTTTACTAACAGTGAATGATTTCCGGAAGAGAGTCCTGTAAACGTATAGGGAACTGCTCCTGCAGTAAAAGGCCCGCCATCAATTGAAAACTGGAAAGGTGAAGTACCACTGGATGGAGTAACAGTCAACGTACCATTGACTGCGCCCTCACAGGTAGTAGCCGCTGCATTAAAACTTGCTGTAATGGGAGGTCCAGCCGCAACGGTTATTGTTCGAGTTAATTGACATCCTAAATTATCTCGGATAACAACTGTGTGAGATCCAGAAGTAATATTTGAAAAAGTGAAAGGACTGGTTCCG
>DDPN01000047.1 GCA_002342205.1 Chitinophagaceae bacterium UBA2467
CCACAACCCTTGACTGTGCTGGATTTGGGGATTTTTTCACATTTACTGAATTAATATTTGAGAATTTTTTTTGGAAATATCAGTGCCAATCCATAAAAAAATTCTGCCCCAATAAACAAACATTTTTTCGCACCTTTGAGCTCTACTTGTCCCAATGAAAAACACTATTTACACGCAATTACAACAAGCACGTACACAAGGAAAAAAGTCCTTTGCTGTGTTAGTAGATCCAGACAAGACCGAGCTGCAGCAAATGGACACTTTGCTTGCCCTAGGAGAGCAGGCAAAAATTGATTACTGGTTTGTTGGAGGCAGTCTGGTGATCTCTTCGCAATTGGATGAGTTAGTTCGGCACATTAAAAAAAATACTTCTATTCCTGTTGTACTGTTTCCCGGAAGTCCTTCTCAGGTAACACGACAGGCTGATGCATTGTTATACCTCTCTTTGATATCTGGACGCAACCCAGAACTATTGATTGGCCAACATGTTTTATCTGCGCCTTTTGTCAAACAATCTGGACTCGAAATTTTATCAACGGGATACATTGTTGTAGATGGAGGCGCCCCCACAACTGTGTCTTATATCAGTAACGCAGCTCCCATTCCTGCCGACAAAGAAGATATTGCACTCTGCACCGCATTAGCTGGTGAAATGCTGGGCATGAAACTTATTTACATGGATGCAGGAAGTGGCGCAAAACAACCCATCACCACCTCCATGATTAAACGAGTAGCGGATCAGATCTCTATTCCACTCATTGTTGGCGGCGGTATCAAAACACCTGAAAAAGCACAAGAAAATTGCAAAGCAGGAGCGGACTTGATTGTTGTGGGAAATGCAATTGAAAAAGAGGTATCACTTATCAGCGAAATCAGCGCTGCTGTTAAAAACTCATCATCTCTTTAAAACGAAGTGTCTGTCTACGACTCACTTCAATTTTATCACCGCCTTTTAGTTCCAAGAGTAACCCTCCGTTAAAATAGGGTTCTACTTTTTCAATCATTCGCAGGTTGACGATATGCTTGCGGTTGGTTCTGAAAAAAACTTTAGGATCCAGTCGATCTTCGAGTGCATTAAGGGACTTTAAAATCATTGGACGATTGGTGCCAAAAAATACACGAGCATAATTACCCACACTTTCAAACAAACGAATTTCACTGAGCTTCACAAACCAGCAACGCTCGCCATCTTTCACAAATACCTGGTCATTTTCCGTAAGGACACCTCCATTTGACAGCTCCGATTCTACTCCTACACTACGTAAGCCGTCCACTGCCTGCACTTTTTGCACGGCATCAGCCAATCGTCGAGGTTCGATTGGTTTCATGAGATAGTCCAATGCATTTACCTCAAATGCTTTTAATGCAAATTCATGGTGCGCTGTTGTAAAGATCACTTGCGGGGCTCTGTCCAATTCTGCCAAGAGGTCAAAACCCGTTTTACCTGGCATTTGAATATCCAAAAAAATAAGATCGGGCTTTAGTTGATCAATCTTCTGCATGGCTTCTTCGGCGTTGGCTGCTTCTTCAAGTATTTCAATAGAAGGATGCTCTTTGAGCAACTTACGCAGCTCTAGTCGTGCCAGTCTTTCATCATCAATCAGCAATGTTTTGATCGCCATAAACAAGATTTATACTGGAATGCTAACAGAACAAAGCACCACTTCCTTTTCCTGTTGACGGATTGCAAGTCGAGCTTTATTTCCAAATAGTAGTTGAAGTCTGTTTTGTGTACTACTCAATCCAAATCCGGCTGTGATTACCGCACTATTTAGATAACCGCTATTGGCAACTTCCAACACATGATTTCCGTCGCGCTTAAATGAATAGATACGGATCCATCCGCCATCCACGCGAGTACTAATGCCGTGTTTGATTGCATTTTCAACAAGAGTTTGTAGCATCATGGGAGGCACCGGTAAATCAAGCGTTTCTTCTGTAATATCTAAATCAATTCGTAGTCGGTCTTCAAATCGTATACTTTCCAATGCGAGATAATCGCGAATAATATCCATTTCTTGTCGCAAAGGGACGAGTTGCAGTTTTTCATTTTGCATACTGCTACGCAACAGATTACTAAGCTCAGTGATGGCCCGTCTCGCCCGCTCTGGATTGATATCTACTAGTGCACGAATACTATTGAGTGAATTAAAAATAAAATGTGGATTGATATGCGCCTTCAATGTTTTCAATTCCAGCTCCCGAACCGTAGACTCCAACTTAAGTGTATCGAGCTGACGGCGACGATTATCAGAGTAATAATGAAAAAAATAATAGAGTAATAACCACGAAAAAATAAAGAGCCCATTGTCGATCGTGATCGCCAACCATTTTTGAAAATAACTAAGTTGGTAAGCTTCTGGTGTCAAAAACAAATCAAAGTACTCCAGCGAAAACACAACAAGCACCCCATAGAGAGAAGCACTCAAAATAATAGCTAAAAAAAGACCTGCCCAGGCTCTCTCCAAAGGCTGCTCCAGCCAACGGCTTTTTTTAACGATAACCCGTGTGACATGTGTAATTAAAAAGCCTAATACACAAATAACCAAAATGCGCCCCACCAAAATCCGCGGCTCCAATTGCACATTAAAAATGTTAGCAAACAACACAGTAATTGCCCCTAGCACTCCCCAGCCACAAAACTGGAGTAGCCAATACAAACGCTCGCGGGATTGAAGTAAGTTAACCACTGGTTAAAGTTACAGTGCATTGGTTTGTAAATGCAGAAATTTGGACCAGTGGTCCCAAGACACTTTCAACGGATTCTACTCAACCAACCTGCCTTTTCTTTGTTATCTTTACTTTGTAACTTATCTCCTATGCAAATAACCCCCGGCTCCCTACTTAAGACCATTGATTCACCGGAGGACCTGAAGAAAGTTCCCAAAGAAAAGCTACATCAGGTTTGTGATGAATTACGCCAGTACATCATTGACGTAGTGAGCGTGCATGGTGGACATTTTGGCGCCAGCCTGGGTGTGGTAGAATTAACAACAGCCCTTCATTACGTTTACAATACTCCCTATGATCAACTCGTATGGGATGTAGGACACCAGGCTTACGGACATAAAATTCTAACTGGGCGTCGCGACAATTTTCCTACCAATCGCAAATACAAAGGACTCAGTGGGTTTCCCAAGCGCAGCGAAAGTGAATATGACACATTTGGTGTAGGACATTCTTCCACTTCTATTTCTGCTGCACTTGGCATGGCTATGGCTGCGAAATACAAAGGGGAGAAAGATCGAAAAGTAGTTGCTGTGATTGGAGACGGAGCCATGACTGCAGGATTGGCTTTTGAGGGAATGAATCAAGCTGGTGTTGCGGATGCGGATGTCTTGATCATTCTCAATGATAATTGCATGGGTATCGATCCCAATGTAGGAGCACTCAAACAATATCTAACAGACATTGCCCTCTCCCCCACCTATAACAAAATGAAAGGTGATGTCTGGAAACTCTTGGGAAAACTACCGGTGGGTAAAAATTTCAGTCGCTCCATGGCCCACAAATTAACAGAGGGGATTAAAGGAGTGATCAGTAGCAGTGCTAACTTATTTGAAGCTCTCAACATCCGATATTTTGGCCCCATAGATGGACATAATATTTCCAATTTAGTTGACACCTTGAATGATTTGCGCAATATTCCAGGTCCCAAACTTTTGCATGTTATCACTACCAAGGGAAAAGGTTATGCGCTCGCTGAAAAAGATCAAACGAAATGGCATGCGCCGGGCTTATTTGATAAAGTGACTGGTGAGATCATGCAAAAGAAAAAAGAGGGTCCGCAGCCTCCTAAATACCAAGATGTATTTGGTCATTCCATTATTGAACTAGCTGAGCAGAATGAAAAAATATTCGGAATCACACCCGCAATGCCCTCTGGTTCTTCTTTAAAATTCATGATGGAGAAAATGCCACACCGGGCATTTGATGTGGGTATTGCTGAACAACATGCTGTAACGGTAAGTGCCGGAATGGCCACACAGGGACTGAAAGTATTTTGTAATATTTACTCTTCATTCATGCAGCGTGCGTATGATTCAGTTGTGCATGATGTTGCTATACAAAAACTACCTGTGATCTTTTGTTTGGATCGTGCAGGCGTTGTGGGCGATGATGGCCCTACACACCATGGTTGCTATGATGTTGCTTATTTCCGTTGTATTCCCAATATGATTATCAGTGCGCCCATGAACGAAAGTGAATTGCGCAATCTTATGTACACCGCGCAACTGGAAAGCACTAAACTTCCATTTGTCATTCGCTATCCGCGTGGCGAAGGAGTCATGCCAGAATGGAAAACGCCTTTCAAAGAAATTGAAATAGGAAAAGGCCGCAAACTAAAAGACGGCGAAGAGATTGCGATTCTAAGTCTGGGTCACCCCGGTAATTTTGCTGCTGCGGCCATCCGTGAGTTGATGAGTGATGGTATTCGTCCTGCACATTATGATGTTCGATTTGTAAAACCACTGGACGAAGCATTGCTTCATGAAGCTTGTCAGAGATATCCAAAACTAATTACTGTCGAAGACGGAACGGTGAAAGGTGGTTTTGGCTCTGCTGTTTTGGAGTTTATGGCTGAGCATGGCTACAAAAATGATTTGCAAATACTGGGAATCCCCGATCGGTTAGTAGAGCATGGTACGCCAGCCGAATTACATCGCGAATGTCATTACGATGCGGCTGCCATCGCTGAGACTGTACGAAAAATGGTAGGGGTTTCTGTAAAAGTTTCCGGTTAATTCAACGAAGGATCCACTAGGTCTATCGCTGCAGCTTCTGCCTGCGCTGCACCCTCTTCATCATACTCAATGATGAAATTATTTTTTCCCTCTCCAATTAAAATACGGAGATAATGCAGCTGAATTAGTTCCAGAACAGAGAGAAACATGAAAATTGCATGCACCCTGTTTTCACAGGTTTCAAATATTTTCTCAAAAGAAAGCGTCTTCTCTGCTTTGGCCATAGAAAGCATCGATTTTCGACTTCCCTCCATGGTATAATTGTAGCGCACCACCGTATGAACCGGTTTGTTCACACGATCACTGTATTTCTGCAGGGCCTTTTCAAATGCCTTCATGAGTTTGAAAAGTGTAACCTGCGTTATCTCTGTACCCTCGCTGGCTTCTTCGCCAATATTCGCTAATTCTCGCTGGATATTTCCTCGCTTCACCATCAATAAGCGCTGGGCTTCCATCTCTGCCATTTGCGCAGAAGCTTCTTTAAAGCGCTTGTATTCCAAAATCTTGTTGACCAGTTCTGCACGAGGATCGATTTCATTGCCCTGCTCATCCAATTCTTTTCTGGGCAACAACATTTTTGCTTTGATGCGCATCAAGGTTGAAATGAACAGGATAAACTCACTACTCAGCTCAACATTCAGTACTTCTTGTGAGTGGATGTAATCCAAAAAATCATTCGTAATACGAGTGATGGGGATATTATAAATATCCAGTTCATCTCGTTCTATAAAAAACAATAGAAGATCAAAAGGACCTTCAAATTGTGGTAGTTTAATCTGGTAGGAATTCGACTGCACGTATTAATTCTTTATTGTTTGTGATGCAAGTAAACAAATTTACAGAACTTTGCGCCCGATGTCCAACAAATTAATCAGCTGGTTGCTCTTTGTGCTTCTTTGCCTAATCTGGGGAAGCTCTTTCAAACTGATGAAAGATAGCACCAACGCCCTTACAGGCTCACAGATTGCTTCGTTACGAATTTTTGCAGCCGCATTAGTTTCGCTGCCTTTTGCTTTGCTGCAATGGAGAAAAATTGAATCGAAAAGGCTTCCATTGGTTGCATTTAGTGCTGTCCTTGGAAATCTGATACCCGCCTTTTTATTTGCGATCGCCCTCACGCACATCGACGGATCGTTGGGCGGGATACTTAACTCTCTTACTCCTATCTGTGTTGTTTTAATCGGTGTTCTTTTTTACGGAGATAAAATTGCCGGTCAAAAATTGTTTGGCTTGCTAGTGGGTTTTATTGGATTGGCACTACTGACACTGGCACCTGTTTTTATGGGTGAGCGGTCGATCAGTTTTCAAAATCTCAGTTATCTATTACTACCCGTAGCCGCTACGTTGCTCTATGGATTCAATGTAAATATGGTCAGCCATCGTTTAAAAGATATCAATCCGATCAACCTGGCTACTGTTTCTGTCTCCTTTATGATTTTCCCTTCTGGACTTTTACTAGGATGGCTGGGTTTCTTTTCACTTGATTTCTCCAATGCAGCTGTACAACAGGCAGTACTTTCTACTGCTGCACTTGGCATTTTAGGAAGTGCATTAGCAACAGTCATCTTTTACTCACTGGTGCAGCGAGCTGGAGGATTGTTTGCCTCTCTGGTGACCTATGGAATTCCCTTTGTAGCGCTCTTTTGGGGATTTTTAGACCACGAAGCCATTACGGGATTGGAAGTAGGCTGCTTACTGCTTATTCTCGCAGGAGTGTATTTAGCCAACAGTAGTCCAGTCAGAAAGAAAAGTTAGATCTGGTTGTTACACAGCCATGATCTCTTTTTCCTTTGCAGCCAGATGTGTCTCTACTAATGAAATGTGCTTGTCGGTTAATTGCTGAACCCCTTCTTCGGCGTCTTTGCATACATCCTCACTCAAGCCATTTTTTTGCAATTTTTTGATTTGCTCAATCGCATCTCGGCGAATATTACGGATTGCCACCTTGCATTGTTCTCCTTCACCCTGGCATTTTTTCACTAACTCCTTTCTTCTTTCTTTCCCCCATTTTAATTTCTTCNNCACTAACTCCTTTCTTCTTTCTTCCGTTAACGGGGGCATAAATATGCGAATAAGCACGCCATCATTTTGAGGGGTAACACCCATGTTAGCGGCTATGATAGCCCGCTCAATCGGTTGCACCATGTTTTTCTCCCAAGGCTGAATGCTCAGGGTGCGTGCATCCATCACGCTAATGTTTGCTACCTGATTAATGGGAAC
>DDPN01000044.1 GCA_002342205.1 Chitinophagaceae bacterium UBA2467
CGTAATGTTTGCTGTTTTGCTTTTTCCAATTCAACATCCCGTTCTGCTGGTGAAAGAGAAATAACATTTAGATAAATATCATTTCCATGACCTGGCCAATTGAGCATGTATTTATTGCCCGGCAACTTAGCATAAGTGATCATTTTGGCACAGTCAACACCAGGTTTAATTCGAGTGGTGTCTGAATAAAAATCTAAACAACAACCATCAAACTCTCTTGGATCATACCCTACTGGTTTTGCAATAGTGCAGTCAGCGGCTTTACCATAATCTTTTAGCACAGCCACATAGGTTAGATCTTGGATAATGTTATTGGTAGCAGGAACATTTACATTTTCACCTGTTACAGCACTTGCTTCCATTCCTATGTCATAGGGTACCCCAGCACTGGCTAAAACATCGCCTAACTCTGTTGCATCAATCACTTGTTTGGCGTGTATAGTAAATTTTTTCTTACTTGTTAAAGAGATGAATTGTGCCCCTACTATTTTTTTTCCTCGCACAAGTGCTTTTAAAAAACGTACACGATGCAAAACTTTTAAGTTACGCTCTGCCTTGGCTAATTCTTGCCAAACCTGATTGGCTACATGAGGTTCAAAATGCGTATTGCTAACCCACCCGGTTGCTACTTTGGAAGCACCTCCATAATGAGCGTAAATTCGATCTCTAAATTCTCCCCACAAACCAGAAGGTAACAGGTGATTTCCATCTGTTGCAGATACACCCGCAGCACTTAACATTCCTCCTAACCAAACCGTTTCTTCTGCAATCAAAGTGGACACGCCCATTCTTGATGCGGCAATTCCTGCTGCAACGCCCGAAGTCCCTCCTCCTACCACTAATAAATCAACCGACTGATTCTTTTGCGCGAATAGCCAGGAGGAGTTTGCCTGTAGCAAACAACAAAAAAGCAGATATGTCAAGCTTCTAATCAACGTTACTATTCTTTTATGTTGTAGGCCCTTTCAATGTATTCCAAACCTGATAGAGTGAACGCGGAATATGAAAACAACCTTTCCACTTTCCTCCTTTCAATGACAATAGAACTTCTCCACGTCGATTTAAATACCCAAACCACTCGCCGTGTTCCGGATCTCTAAAATGATTCCACGTATATTGATGTACTTTCTCAAACCACTGTGCGCAATTAACATCCCCGGTAAGTTGATACCCTTTTGCAAGCGCCACTAATGCTTCCACATGAACCCACCAAAGTTTTTGATCCCACTCTAGTTGCTGAGTAGGATGACCCTTGCAATCCAGAAAATAAAAAATACCTCCGTATTCTTTATCCCAACCTAATTGCAACATGTGCAGCATGATATCCTTTGCTTTGTGAACGAGTGCAAGATCATTTTTCCGTACAGCCAAATCCATAATAAACCACATGGCCTCAATAGCATGTCCGGGATTTAAAACTCTTCCTTCAAAACTGTCACAGAAACTTCCATCTGTATACACGTTTTCTAATACCAACCCTGTTGAAGGTTGATAAAAAACCTCCATCACTTCATGAATTACTTCGGGTAATAATGCATCCACGCGTTGCTTTCCTATCAAGGGTTCAAGCTCCAACGCAAGGTTGCAAAGAATCATCGGCAAACTGAAGTTCTTTAAAGAGCGTGTACCCGGAACAGCTTTACTGTATACACCCTTCCAATTATGTTGTCGACGAAGAATATTTTCGAAGGTGTCAATCGCAATTGCCTTGTATTGGTCAGAGGGACAGGCTTTATCTAATGCCGCAAAGCCCATCGTTGCAAAACAATCACTGAAAATATTGTAGGGTTGTACAAGCGGACGACCATCTTGTGTCAATGAAAAATACCAATTCCCTTTATCATCCCTACCATATTTTTCCATGAATCGAGCTCCATGTTGAGCCATCTCAAGCCACTCAGGACGAGCTTCGAGATTTTTATACATGTAACTAAAACACCAGACTTCACGTCCCTGTAACCACATAAACTTGTCTGTATCATAAACCTCCCCAGCCCGATCTAAACAGGTAAAATAACCGCCGTGCTTATCATCTTTACTATACCGTAACCAAAATGGAAGAATATTATCAGTCAGTTCATTTAAATACTGATCTGCATACATACTCAACAGATGTCCCTCTGAAGCAGTGGTTGTTTTGGCAAGCATTAAAATCTACCTTTCGGTTTAATAAATCTGGTCCGCACAAATTTGCTAATTTTAATTATTAAAACCTACTTTCTTTTTAAATTTTTTTAATTAGTCCCCTTTTTTAGTCCTGAGTCCCAGGTTTTGAATACATTAGAACGTAGTTTACAGCCCCCCAAACTATGAAGAAACAATCCCCTCCTTCTACGCAGCGTATACTTGAGCTATTCAGTAATACGAATGTGTCAGGGGTTGCATATAAAAACAAATCACTCAAAAGAGCGATCATCAATCATCTTGACCTGCATGGGGAGTTTACCATAACTGAACTAAGCAAGGAACTAAATACCAGCGTCCCTAAAATTACCAGCTTGGTAAACGAATTAATTGAAGATGGCTTGTTGCGGGATAATGGAAAATTTGATTCCACGGGCGGAAGAAGAGCCAGTATTTATGGGCTGGTTTCAGACGCCTGTTATTTTATTGGTGTAGACGTTAAACGGTATTATATCAATATCGGCTTGATGGATTTTAAAAAGCACTTGGTTAATTTAAAAGAGAAAATCCCATATCGTCTTGAAAATACAAAAGAATCATACCAGCAATTAATAACGGTTATAAAAGACTTTCTACAATCGCATCATAGCAAGAGAGAAAAAATATTGGGGCTGGCTATCAACTTATCAGGACGAATTAACAATACGAGTGGTTACAGCTATAGCTATTTCAATTTCCAAGAAGAGCCCCTAGCAGAGATTATACAACGTTCAATCGGGATTCCCACTTTTCTAGAAAACGACTCGAGAGCCATGGCTTATGGTGAGTTCTATGCCGGAGACGTTGGAGGAGCCCGCAATGTTTTATTCGTGAATATTGACTATGGGATCGGTTTGGGAATTCTACTAGATGGTAAACTTTATTATGGAAAATCAGGCTTCAGTGGTGAGTTTGGGCATATTCCATTTTTCAATAATGAAATCCTATGTCACTGTGGAAAGAAGGGTTGTTTAGAAACTGAAGCTTCCGGGCAGGCCCTTCTACGAAACTTCAAGGAAAAAATAAAAAAGGGCTATAGCTCCTCTGCCATTAAACGCAGAAAAGACAATACCGACATCAATTTGCTGGACATTATTGGAGCGGCAAACAATGAAGACATGCTCTGCATTGAGCTATTGGCAGATGTAGGCGAAAAACTTGGAAAAGGTCTTGCCGTCCTAATCAACTTATACAATCCAGAACTTTTGATTTTAGGAGGAACCCTTTCTGAGACTGGAGACTATTTACGACTCCCCATAAAAAGTGCTATTAATAAATACTCCTTGAGCCTGGTTAATAGTGATACACAACTTCGCAGTTCCAAGCTTGGGGAAAAAGCGGGTGTCGTTGGAGCCTGCCTAATTGCAAGAGATAAGACCCTTTCACATTAATTTAATATTGAAATAATTTTCACAACTGTTAATAAGTAATTATTGGATTACTTCATTTTGAGTGTTAATATTGGATAAGCACTGATTCAATCACTAACCTAAATCATTTGCATTGACTGAAACTATCATCAACCTCGAAACGGTTAACCCTATTGAATTCTTCGGCGTCAACAACGGAAAGCTCGACATCCTAAAAAAGAAATTCCCCTTATTAAAAATCCTCTCCCGTGGCACACAATTGAAACTTAGTGGTGCTCCTGAGCAGATTGAGCCCGCCCGAGAAAAAATCTCACTAATCGTCTCCTACCTGGAACGGAATGGACATATGAGCCAGCAATACTTTGAACAGGTTTTAGGAGGAGATGATGCAGAAGTAATTGACCACTTCCATGAAAAAAATCCTGCTGAAGTGCTGGTATTTGGACCCAATGGTAAATCAGTACGAGCACGCACTTCAAATCAAAAAAAGCTAGTACAGGAAGCTGATCGTAACGATATTGTTTTTGCCATCGGCCCTGCCGGTACGGGTAAAACATATACTGCAGTTGCACTAGCCGTAAGAGCGTTAAAAAACAAACAAGTAAAAAAAATCATTCTCACGCGGCCCGCTGTTGAAGCAGGTGAAAGCCTTGGATTTTTGCCCGGTGATCTTAAAGAAAAGATTGACCCCTACTTACGCCCCTTGTACGATGCGCTGGATGATATGATTCCTGCGGATAAGCTGGGGTATTACATGACAACAAGAACCATAGAAATTGCTCCACTTGCTTACATGAGAGGGCGCACATTAGACAATGCCTTTATTATTTTGGATGAGGCACAAAATGCAACTGACCTTCAACTAAAAATGTTTCTTACCCGCATAGGCGCCAATGCCAAAGCAATCATCACGGGTGACATGACGCAAGTGGACCTTCCTCGCAACCAACGAAGTGGATTGCAAACTGCAGTTCGAATATTAAAAAATATTGACGGTATTGGTCATATTGAATTGGATGAGGAAGACGTAGTACGTCACCGCCTTGTAAAACAAATTTTGCGCGCATACAATAAGGAACATGAGAAAGATAATGTCGTTTAATTATGGTATTCGCATTCAGCTTGCCGCACTTCTATTACTTGCAGTGGGATGTACAAACACTGAAAATAAAAATATCTTAGAAGGCAGCAATGATATTGATGCAGGAAGAAAGTTTGTTAGAGCTGCGCTGGATGGCAAATTTGATCAGGCACAACAGTTCCTTCTCGCAGATACACTAAATTTAAATTATCTCGAAGTTGCCGCAAGAAGCTATGATAAGCTCTCTAACGCTGATAAAGAAAACTATAAAGGCGCCTCTATTCTTATTCACGAGAGTAAGTCACTAAATGATTCGACTAGCTTACTCATTTTCTCCAATTCGTTCAAAAATGACAGAGACACCTTACGCGTTGTACGGAAAGGGAATCGGTGGATGGTAGATCTTTCTTTCTTGTATTTGCATGAAACCGGACCTTCCCTACAGCTGCCTGAACAGAAAAAAGATTCACTTCGATGAACAGCACTTGGCTTTTTGTATTTGCCGGAGGCGGTATTGGCTCTGTCATGCGTTTTTTAATTCAGCAACAATTAAACCCCGCTAAAACAAATGAATTTCCGCTGGGGACTTTCATCGTTAATGCGCTTGGCTGTCTGTTGATTGGACTCTTATGGGGCTGGAGCGAAAAAGCTACACAACTTAATAATGAGCTGAAATTCTTTTTATTTACTGGTATTTGCGGTGGGTTTACTACTTTTTCTGCATTTAGCCAGGAGAGCATCTTTTTGCTCCGAAATGGAGAGACCCTTACGCTACTTTTCTATATTGTAATCACAGTAATAACCAGTCTACTACTGACTTATCTCGGCTACAAGTTACTTTACTAACTGGTTAAAGCTTTTCAAAAACTTCTTTAGAAAATTCCTCCAATGAGGGATCTCTGGCTCCCATTAAAAGCAGTACACAGTCATTGGTGAGATGGGGAGCAACCGCTTGAACGAATTGTGAGCGATCCTCAATAAAATATGCATTGACTCCTAATTGAAGCAAATCGTCAATTAAATCACCTGCAGAAATATCCTTGACTGCAGTTCCGCCGGCATAATAAATTTCGCTCATCCAAATTTCATCTCCAGGTCGTAAAGCCTTTGCGATGGAGTCTACAAAATCTGCACGTAAAAAACGAGTTGGCTTATACCCATGGGGTTGAAACCATGCCACTACTTTTGGTGCAAGGGGATGACATGCAGAAATTGCTGCTGCACATTTAGCTGGATTATGCGCATAATCATCAATAACAACCACTCCATTTTTAGTTCCCAAAATTTGGTGCCTGCGATAGATACCTTGGTACTGCTTCAATGCAGTTGCACAAGTTTCTAACGAAACGCCCACTTGATTTGCTACGGCTGCTGCAGCTAAAGCGTTTTCCATATTATGGCGACCCAGCTGTTGCAAACCAAAAGGAGTTTTATTGATTGTAAATTGAATAGAAATCCCTTGTTGAAAAAAATGATCTGCCTTGTAGCCAATTGTTGAGGATAGATCAGTACCCTCTTCCACCGCAAAATCATTTTCAGCATGAAGCGATAGCGAGGCCGCTATCGGATGAGAACGATTTACTGAGAAACGAGTGCTATTTTTTTGAAACTGCTCAAATAATTGAAGTAGTGTTGTTATTTCATCGTGGTCTTTATCGACGTTCAATAACAATCCTATTTCGGGATGATAGTTAACAATTGAACCATCACTTTCATCCGCTTCAATTACTAACCATTCACCTTTCCCAACCACTGCATTACCAATTTTTCCCTGCTGGATGATTCTTGTAAGACCCGCCCCACTAATAATGCTTGGCGAAAGCCCCCCGTACTCTAACATATCAAATAACATCGCTGCAGTTGTACTTTTTCCACTGGTTCCTGCCACTGCAATAGTTTTTTTGCTAGATGCAATCAATGCTAGTAAAGCAGCCCGATGGATGATGGGAATTCCTCTTTCTTTAGCGATAACCACCTCTTGAACGGTGGACTCTATAGCAGTTGATACAACTACGAGATCAATTGCATCAACCATGCCGCTTCCATCTTGAGGATGACAGGTAATGCCAACTTGTTCCAATTTATTTTTTGTAGAGACCCCACTTGCTTTTGAAAACTCTCTGTCACTGCCGGCTACTTGCATGCCGATGCCCTGCAAATACTGCGCAATCGCACTCATACCAGTGCCTGCAATACCAATAAAATAGGGACGAGAGAAATCCTTAAGGGATTGTACCATTTTACTTATGCACGTTGCTTCTGTCTAGCTGTACTTTTTGTAGCGGGAGATTTAGCCTGCGCTTTTTTAGGTGCAGCAGATTTAGACTTCGTCTTTTTCAACGCATTCTTAATGGCAGTACTCAAATTAGCATAGGTTGGCTTTCCACTGACTGGGGCATCATTGATAAAGAATGCAGGCAGCTCTTTTACGCCGCGCGTATGCCCTTCTTTTAGATCATCTTGCACTTGCCAACCGTAAACACCATTTACAAGATCATCCAGAAATTTTTTATTCTTCACCCCAGCCTCTTTGCTATATAATTTTAAACTCGTTGTTCCTAAGTTGCGACGATTATTGAAAAGCACATTGTGCATTTCCCAAAATTTTCCTTCCTGTGCAGCTGCGATAGCCGACTCACTTGCTTTCAAACTTCTTTGATGGATCAGCGTAAGTGGGAAATGACGAAATTGAAACTTGATTTTTCCATCGAATTCCTCAAGTAATTGCTTGACAATTTCATTCACCTTTGCACATTCCTCATTTTCATATTCACCGAATTCAACCAGTGTGATAGGCGCATCTTTTTTACCTACAAATATTTCCCGGGGTTCTATGATGACAACGTCATCTTTTTTAAAAGCCATTGTTATTTTTTTTGATGCAGCAGCTGCTATGATGTTATAACAACGAACTGCCTTTTCTGTTGGCCAATACCTTATTTTTTAATTTAATATGTCTTGCCAACCGGCTGAAGGTAGGGGATTTTATAATCCAGCCTTCGCCTATTCATTTATTTTAACAAAATTTAATCAAACAGCTGATTTTGAACAATTTATAATTCTGAAAACTAGTCCAAATTGGTAGCATTTACACCCATTTTCCAAAAATCAACCGAAAAGTATGTGGATGTTTAGCTAATACAAATGACCCTAATCATTAAACAAGATGAGAGTGGTTAGCTAGGAAATAACCTTTTCAATTGCTTCATTTCGAAAAACAACAGTGTTATCAAAAACATCCACAAGCACAGGTTTTGATTTGTCTATTTCACCACCAAGTATTTTTTTACTGAGCGTATTGACAATTTCTTTTTGCAAAAGTCGCTTTAATGGACGAGCCCCT
>DDPN01000064.1:0-839 GCA_002342205.1 Chitinophagaceae bacterium UBA2467
ATCTTCCGCAAGAACCAAATCCGAACCCTGCCGAAAGTTGCCTTTTGGAGGCCGTGTCTGGAGGTGAAGGCTATTTGCAGGCTCTGTACCGACGTCATCATGAAGCTTTGCAAAAGATGTCCACGGACTATAGCGATAAGAATCACCATGCCTTTGAGCTCATTGACATTGAGTTCCAAAGGGAAGGCGGTTATGCCATGGAGTCTGACGCAAAGGCCGTTTTAAAAGGGCTTGGTTTTACCGATCAGATGATCGCTGCCTCCCCCAAGTCGCTCTCGGGTGGTTGGCGTATGCGTCTAGAGTTGGCGAAGATATTCGTCAATAGGCCGAACTTTTTGATTCTTGACGAGCCGACAAACCATTTGGATTTACACAGCTGTGAGCTTTTAATTGAAGCGCTTAATCGTTACCAGGGCACCCTTCTTTTGGTTAGCCATGATCGTTATTTTATTTCAAAAACTGCAACTGTTATTTGGGAAATAGACAATGGAGAGATAAAAGAATTCAAAGGCGGCTATGATGAATGGGTGAGTTGGAAAGAAAGAATGGAAAGGAATAAAGACGGCAAGTCTGACGAAGTCATAAATAAGCCAAGAACGAATACAGTAGTAGAACCTACTCCGAAACAGGAAACAAATACACCTATCTCAAAAGAAAAAAAGAAAGAATATCAAAAAGCACAAAAGAAATTTCAAGAATTAGAGAGCAAATTAGCAGCTACACAAGCCAAACAAAAAGAACTAGAATTAAAATTAGCTGACCCGGGATTATACGCCAATAAGGAAACCTTTATAGCTACAGAATCAGCCTACCAGCAAATAACTAAGCTTGCCGCTGAA
>DDPN01000064.1:928-6426 GCA_002342205.1 Chitinophagaceae bacterium UBA2467
TTGTTTACGAAATCCAGAATCAAATCTTCTTGCTTTAAAGCAGCCTCTTCTAAAGTTGCTGCTTGCGCCAGTATCTTTTGTATATAACTTTTGTCCTCGTAACTCAAGCAATTGACCTTAACATTCAAATGCGCACCCAACACGGCACTCCTAGCACATAAAGCCCCCACTCCTGCATCAGTAATGGAGTTAGGATTGCCTGTCATGGCCATCAATTTTATTAGTTCCATACTTTCTAATGAAACTTGCATCACCCGCAGGGGAACTTCAATTGCAGTTTTTGTTGCTTGTTGAATAGCATCGCTTCTTTTTTTCTTCTCCTCCTCCGTTTTCTTAGGCAGCGAAAAAGCGTTCATTATAGCGTTAAAAGAGTCTGTGTCTGCATCTACCAGGCGTATAAGTTCTGCCTTTAAAAATTGTGCTCGCTCCGCCTGATCTCCAAATTCTTTCCACCGGTCATCCCATCCCTTTTTATGAGAAGATAAATTAGCAACCATCGCAGCTAACGAAACTCCCAAAGCTCCTAAATACGCAGAAACTGACCCGCCCCCAGGAGCAGGTGATTCGCTTGCAGTAACATCAGCAAATTCTGACAAAGATTTGTCAATCAGTTTTTTAGTATCCTTCACTTCTAATAAATATTCAATAATTCGCTCATTCGGATTAAAAGGACTAAGCTCATTTAAACCAAGCGATTTCACTGCAATGTTAATTAATTCCTTCTCGGACACGCCAGTTGACCGCTTTTGTTTTAAAAGAAAATATTTACCGGCATCGAGCATGGATTGAAGGGGGACTAACCCAACCAACTCACTTCCGGTAACGCGAAGCCCCCGCTCTGAAGCTTTTTTACAAGCTTCATCAAACGCTATGTGAATGGGGGTCGTATTGATATCTGTCAGATTCATTGATATCTGTGCAATGCCATACTCTTCAATATACCAACCAATAGCTTTTACTGCTTTTAAAGTTCCTGGTACATTTATAGATTGTCCATTTTCAATTTTTGTTCGTCCGGCTTCTCTAATATCAAAAGCAACTGCATTGGCTCTCCTAGTAGATGTTGTATTTAAGTTGACATTGTAGGCGATAAGGAAATCTCTTGCACCAATGACCGTAGCTCCTCTTTTTGCATCAAAAACAGCAGGGCCAAAATCTGGCTTCCATTCGGGCAGTTGTATTTTTTTAAAAAATCCTTCATACTCACCCGCTCTAATTAGGGAAAGATTACTTCTGTTTTTATCTGGCTGAGCTGCTTCATAACAATAGACCGGTAAATTCAATTGTTCACCTACTCTTTTTGCTAATTTTCTAGCATATACTGCTGTTTCTTCCAATGTAATACCCGCTATTGGAATTAGTGGACAGACATCTGTTGCTCCCATTCGAGGATGGGCTCCTTTGTGCTGCTGCATGTCAATTAACTCACCCGCTTTTTCAATTGCTCTAAAGGCCGCTTCAATAACTGCGTCTGGATGCCCTACAAATGTCACCACCGTTCTATTTGTTGCTTTACCGGGGTCAACATTTAAGAGGCGCACCCCTTCTACTGCTTCAATTACATCTGTAATTTGTTTAATAACAGAACTATCATTTCCTTCACTAAAATTGGGCACACATTCAATGAGTGGCGTAACTGTTTTCATAGCTTAAAAAGAGTTTTGTTCTATCAATTTTCCTCTCAAAACAACTTTGTCAATCAATAATGAACCAAAAGCATAGGGTAAGAATTCAATAGATGGAATCGGTTTAGTAATAAAGAAATTAGCCAATTTTCCTGGTTTAATACTACCACAACTCTCTCCTACACCCATTGCAAACGCCCCATTTAGAGTAGCCGCATTGATAGCTTCTGCAGGCAACATCTTCATTCTGATACACGACTGTGATACCACAAGATTCATATTGCCCGATGGAGCAGAGCCAGGATTGTAATCTGAAGCTAGGGCAACAACCGCACCCGCGTCTATCAAGCCACGTGCCGGTGCATCTTGCATGCGTAAAAAGAAAGAAGCATTAGGAAGAAGTGTGGCAATGGTGCTAGAAGACGCCAATAATTGAATCAATTCTTCAGTCATTGACTCCAAATGATCTACACTAATCGCTCCAACAGCAACACCCGTTTCAACACCTCCAGAGTTACCCAACTGATTAGCGTGTATTTTGGGTTGCAATCCCAATTGCTTGCCCTTTTCACAAATGATTTTAGTTTCTGTAGGAGAAAAGAACCCTGTTTCGCAAAAGACATCAATAAAATTAGCTAACCCCTCTTTTGCGACAATAGGAAGCATTTCCTCTGTAACTATGTTAATATACTCTTCTCGTTTATTGGCAAATTCTACTGGAATAGCATGAGCTCCTAAAAAAGTGGACTTAATAGTTACGGGAGTATTTTGCTGAAGACGCTTTATAACACGCAACATCTTAAGCTCAGCCTCAACCGTTAATCCATAGCCACTTTTTATTTCAATAGCGCCTGTACCCATTCTAACAAGCTCACGTAATCGCATTAATGCTGAAGTATATAATTCATCCTCACTTGCAAGCTGAACTTTCTTAGCAGAGTTTAATATACCCCCACCTTTTGCAGCAATCTCTGCGTAACTAGCTCCTTTTATTTTATCAACAAATTCTGCTTCTCTGCTTCCTGCAAAAACCAGATGAGTATGACTGTCACACCATGAAGGGAAAAGGCTTCCGCCAGCAACATCCACCTTGTTGATTATTTGAGTAGACAATTCTTGCAACCTATTCATACTACCAAAGGAGTGGATTGTATGATCTTCCACAAGTAAGTATGCATTATGTAGAATGGGAAGGTTCGCTAGTTGATAGCCACGTAACGGTTGATTCTCTTCATGAATACCCGCCAACACACCAATGTTGTAAAAAAGAGTCTTCATGATAAATTTTATTCAAAACGCTCTATGACTATCGCACTCGCCCCTCCGCCACCATTACAAATTCCTGCGGCACCATACCTGGCATTTTTTGTTTGTAAGACATGCGTGAGTGTAACAAGAATTCGAGCGCCTGAACAACCTAAAGGGTGTCCTAAGGATACAGCACCTCCGTTTACATTCAACGTTGAAGGATCAATTTTTAATCGACGTGCATTCTCAATTCCAACAACAGAAAAGGCTTCATTTAATTCCCAGTAATTAATCTCTTCCGCTTTCAATCCTGCTTTTTTCAAAGCAACAGGAAGTGCAAGAGACGGGCTGGTTGTGAACCATTGTGGAGCTTGCTCAGCATCTGCGTAACCTCTTATTATTGCAAGAGGCTTCAGTCCTAATTGATTTGCCTTTTCGCTTGTCATCAACACAAGAGCAGCAGCACCATCATTCATTGTAGAGGCATTTGCAGCCGTAACTGTACCCTCTTTGATAAAAGCTGGTGATAAAGTGGGTATTTTATCAAATTTTACAGCGAAAGGTTCTTCATCTTTTGAAACAATAACCGGATCGCCTTTACGCTGAGGAATAGAAACAGGAATTACCTCATTGGCAAATGAACCGTTCTCCCATGCTTGTTGCGCACGCTTGTAACTTTCAATTGCAAAAGCATCCTGTTCCTCCCTAGAAATTTTACATTCACTGGCGCATAACTCTGCGGCTACTCCCATTGCTTTTCCGTCATACACATCCGTCAATCCATCTTTAGCTAATCCATCAATCAAAGTTGTATTGCCATATTTATTACCCCATCTGAGGCTCTCTACATAGAAAGGGATATTACTCATGCTTTCCATTCCACCTGCAACAACAACAGAGGCATCTCCCAGTAATAAATGTTGTACTGCCATTGATACTGCCTTCATACCACTAGCACAAACCTTATTCACTGTGGTACAGTTTACAGTATCGGGAAGTCCTGCAAATTTTGCGGCTTGTCTTGCAGGGGCTTGCCCTAGATTAGACTGTATAACACAACCCATAAAAACATCTGTGACACGGGATGGATCAAGATTAATTTTTGATAAGGCCCCTTTTATCGCCTCTGCACCCAATTGTGTGGCTGTTAAACTTTTGAGACTTCCACCAAAACTACCCATCGGAGTTCTTACAGCAGAAACAATTACAATTTCTTTCATAATAGCAAGATTATTTATTTTAAAATGATCACCATCCAATTCCATAGTCTTCACCATGATTACTACTCCCACCCCACATTGTACCAAATTTTTGATCAAACAAAATTGCATTGATTGGCCCGCTTGTTCTTTCTTCAGTACGAATAAAATAGCCCATCGTTTTTAAACGCTCTATAACCTGTGGAGATAAAGACTTGCTTACTACAATTTGACCTGGCTTTGGTTTTCGGTCAGCAATAGATGTACCTCCCAATGAAAGCCATAATTGATTGGTGTTAAAGTTTGGCGCTTCTGTTGCTTGTTGAACAGTCATTCCGAACTCAACAATATTCAAGAAAAACTGCAAAAGATTTTGATCCTGTGTATCACCCCCCTGTACACCAAATGCTAAAAAGGGCTTTCCTTCTTTCAACGCTAGAGAGGGTGTTAATGTAACACGTGGTCTTTTTCCAGGTTCGACTACATTAAAAGGGTTCAGCGAGCTATCAAGCACAAAACTCTGCATGCGTTGACTCAGACCTACACCGGTATTACCGGCAATACAGGCAGGAATCCATCCACCGCTTGGTGTAATAGAAATTATCCAACCTTGATCATCTGCTGCCTCAACAGTGGTTGTACCTCTCCATAGACGATCTTGGTATTGAGCAGTTGTGAAAAGTGGATTGTAGTAAGCGATGCTTCCTTGATCATGTAAGGGAGTTGCTGATCGATTAATGGTTGAGTCCAGTGGAATTAAATTTCTTTTTAAAAAATTCATGTAAGGATTGATCTCACCCTGAAAAGGATAAGGATCGCCAGGACCAGCAGCACTTTCATTTTTAACAGTATCGATTGTGGCAGCTCGCAATTTTGCATATTCTTTACTCAACAATCCCTGCATGGGTTCTTTTGGTAATTTATAAGGATCCCCGTAATAAAAATCTCTATCCGCAAAACACTTATTAAGCACCTGATAAAGTGTATGAATGTATTTCGGGCTATTATACCCCATCGACTTTAGATCAAAGTTCTCAAGCATATTCAATGCTTGTAATAACATAGGGCCTTGCGTCCATTGTTGCATCTTGTAAACCTCAATTCCTTTGTAGGAAGTATGCAAAGGCTCTTCTTCAATTGGTTTCCAATTTGCCAAATCACTTTTAGTTATTAACCCTCCCTGTTCTTTTACCCCCCTCACAAATTCATCTGCGATATCACCTTTATAGAAACGATCATAGGCTGCCATGATTGCTGCTTTCCGGTTTTTCCCAGCTTTCAAAGCAGCTCTTTCTGTCTCAACCAATTTCTTCAACGTTTCAAGCAATGCCGTTTGTTTGAAAATTTCTCCTGCACTAGGCGCTTCACGTTTTTCTCCCAAGTGCGGGAGTAATACTTCTCGACTATATTTCCATTGTTTTATTCT
>DDPN01000064.1:6518-14835 GCA_002342205.1 Chitinophagaceae bacterium UBA2467
GTTCCAGGTGTTGTGGCAGCAAGAGGTCCATACTCTGGAGGAAAAGCATACCCCTTCTGTTTGAAAAAGTCAGCAGTGGCACCACTTGGAGCCACTCCCATTGCATTGATGGCAATAACTTTTTTTAGTTTAGGATTATATAATAACGCTTGTGTTTCTCCACCCCAGCTAAGCACATCCCACATTGTGCACGTGGCAGCCAACATGGCACAGGCGGCATCAACAGCATTTCCACCTTTTTGAAAAAGTGTAGCCCCAGCCGTTGCCGCAAGAGGCTTACCAGTAATGGCCATCCACTTTTTAGCATGCAAGGGTGGCTTTTGAGTGGGCTGGGAAAAAACAACGTAGGAACCTGAAATCATTGATAATAATATCAGGCAATGCATGGCAAGTTTTTTCATGATATAAAGATACTACACGATTGATTGAAATCATTGTACTCAACATACATTCAGCAAATCTTTACCCGCAGATGACCATTTCTATTGATACAACTATTACTTTTACAATTCGTATAATGCTTATGAAAATTTTTGTTGCCGGCCTACCCTCAGATATGGATGAATCTGAATTAGAAGAATTTTTCGAAAAATATGGAAAAGTGGATTCTGTCTCCATTGCAAAAGACAGAATGACAAAGAAAAGAAAAGGCTTTGGCTTTGTCGAAATGAGTAATTCTTTGCATGCCAAAACTGCAATCCAGACACTAAATGGGCTGGGAATAGGAAGAAATACGCTTGTTGTTAAAGAGGCTGTATAAATTTACCAGGCAGCCATTATAGTTGAGGAATGGGGCTGTAGGATTACTTTTTCTTTTGAGCCTATTCTACCAGGAGTTTTTGAAAAGAAATGATTTTTCATGATCATATGTAGAGCCAACCCCTTCTTTTCTAAGTGCGCATAAGGAAATAGTTGAAGAGGCTTGTCACTTGGATTAAACCAAACTTGAACATTTCTCCAATTGTCAGCAGTTTCTGTAGCGTCCATAAAATATCCGATTAAGCCTGTACTGCTATCTGTATAAAATTGAACTTGACGTGAAGGATCTGGCAGGTTAAAAACGGGATGACTCCTTTTCATTTGTATCAGATTTTTTACAAATTCAACTAAGTCTTTGTGAATCGTTTTCTGCTCCCAGTCTATGGCGTTAATACTATCTGGCGACTCAAACGAATTTTCAACCCCTTTTTTAGTTCTCATAAATTCAGAACCTGCATGAATAAAAGTTGGACTTTGAGAAGTTAAAATCAATGCATAAGCTAATTTCTGAAGTTCTTTAATTTGAGCTAACGAATAAGTTGGGTTAGAAATTTGCAATTTGTCTCTCAATGTATGATTATCATGACAATCTGCATATGCAATTAACTGTTGAGGACTCTTTGTTAATGGCGTTTTTGTATATCTAACTTTTTCATAGTTAATAGCAGGATGCGCAACCCCACCTACTAAGCCAAAAAGTATAGAATTGATATCGCTGGTAGACCCGCTTAAGTACCCCTTTTGAGTCGGCTCAAAAACACTTCCTTTTAATCCATCTCTAAACTCATCACCAAAAACTGCTATAGAATTCAATTGATTCACATTACTTTTTAAGGCTCTTTCCCTGTCTGGCAATGTTGAAGCACCTGCAGTCCACCCCTCACCATATAAAAGAATGGAGGGATTTATTGCTCGTAAAGTATCTGCGATCATATTCATTGTTGCTATGTCATGAATTCCCATTAGATCGAATCTAAAACCATCAATATGATACTCAGTTAACCAATGTTTTAAAGATTGAATCATAAAATTTCTAAACATTGGCTTTTCGCTAGCCGTTTCATTTCCACAAGCAGATGCATTAGAAAAATACCCATTACTAGTTCTTCGGTAATAATATCCAGGCACTAATTGCTCAAACGAAGAATTCTCCGAAAGTGCTGTATGATTATATACCACATCCATGACAATTTTTAAACCTTTTTCGTGAAAGGACTGAACCATTTTTTTCAACTCGATTATTCGAGTAGCGGGATCTACATTGCTTGATGCATAAATACCTTCTGGAGAATTATAATGAAAGGGATCATATCCCCAATTATATGGAGGTGAAGACATTGATTCATCACTAGATTTGAAATCAAAAAATGGCAGCAAATGAACATGTGTAACACCAAGTTCGCGGATATGATCTACTCCCGTTGATAATCCCTCATTATTGATCGTACCTACCTCTGTAAGACCAAGATACTTTCCCTTCTTTTGAATACCAGAAGATAAATGCTTGCTTGCATCTCTAATATTCAATTCGTAAATAATAACTGCATCCGTTTTTGTATGATTGAATGAAACATCTTTTTTCCAGCCTAAAGGGTTAGTTTTTTCTAATTCAAGGATAGCGGAATAGGTGCCATTTTCACTAACTGCAACTGAGTACGGATCTGTTACCCATTTACTCCAAGCCCGAACAGCGCCATTTATTGGATTCCTGGCACGAAGCAAATAATATTTGTAATTATTATTCTTATGGAATTGGAGTTCCCACACCCCCTGCTCTACGCTTTTTAAATAAAACGTTTGCGAATGATTCGGTTCCTTCGCTTGGATAAATAAGACCTCTACACTATCGGCTAAGGGTGCCCAAACTTTTATACAAAAAGAGTCTCCTCGACTGGTTAAGCCTAAATCAAATGTTGAGTAAACAGGCAACACTTGATTTTGAGTCTGCCCTTTACCCCATGTGGGGAAGAGAAGGAAAAAAAGTGGAAAATAGAGTAGAAAGCGGTGCATGGTCAAAGATACAAATTGAAGTATCTTGGGCATGTCTAACCCGATAACAAAAAAGACATGGCAGACCTTCAAATAAAAAAAAGTAAAACAGTATATGATGCAGTTATAGTTGGCTCTGGAGCTGGCGGTGGAATGGCTGCTTATGTGCTGGCAAACGCAGGTCTTAAAGTTTGTTTACTTGAGGCAGGGCATCATTATGACCCGCAAAAAAATATTACACAATTAAAAAACCCTTGGGACTCTCCCCGCAGAGGAGCTAGTACGTCATACAGACCTTTTGGGGATTTTGATGCTTGTTACGCTGGATGGAAAGTGGAGGGGGAACCTTTTTCAAAAGAAAGTGGAACTGATTTCATGTGGTGGCGTGCAAGAATGCTTGGTGGTCGCACCAATCATTGGGGCAGGATTTCCTTGCGATTTGGTCCTAAAGATTTTAAAAGAAGAAGTATTGATGGATTAGGAGATGACTGGCCAATCGGATATGAAGACATAAAGCCTTATTATGACAAAATCGATCAGTTAATAGGAATATTTGGCACCAATGAAGGATTAGAAAATGATCCGGATGGTTATTTTCTTCCTCCACCCAAACCACGTTTGCATGAACTTTTTATTAGAAAAGGAGCCGAAAATGCTGGCGTTAAAGTGATCCCTTCTCGATTATCTATTTTAACAAAGCCCATCAAGAATGATGCTGGAAGAGGCGCTTGTTTTTATTGTGGACAGTGTAATAGAAATTGTAGTTACGCAAAAGCTGACTTCTCTGCAACAAACGTGCTGATCTACCCTGCCCTTTCAACAGGCAATGTCGAATTGATTACTAATGCAATGGTCAGGGAGGTCCTAACCAATAAAGAAGGGTTAGCTACTGGGGTCTCCTATGTTGACAAAATTAGCATGACCGAATACCAGGTAAATGGTCGTGTAGTGATTCTTGCAGCCAGCGCTTGTGAAAGTGCACGTTTGCTTTTGAATTCAACCTCTACACGTCATGCAAATGGATTGGCTAACAGTAGTAACGTTGTAGGTAAATACCTTCATGATTCTACGGGTGCTGCCATGGGAGGAATTCTACCTTCACTATTTGGAAGAAAACGTTACAACGAAGATGGTGTAGGTGGAGCGCATATTTATTCTCCATGGTGGCTTGATAATAAGAAACTAGATTTTCCAAGAGGTTACCACATTGAATATTGGGGAGGCATGGGACAACCTTCCTATGGTTTTAATTGGGGCATTGAAAACCTCAATGGTAAGTATCTGGTTAAAGGTGTTAAAAAAGAAGCAGGTGGTTATGGTGCATCATTAAAAGAAGATTACCGCTATTTCTACGGTTGTGGCGTGGGAATGGCAGGTCGTGGAGAAGCTATCCCCTTAGAAAGTAATTATTGTGCAATTGATCCCAATACTGTTGATCGTTACGGAATCCCCGTACTAAAGTTTAATGTGAAGTGGAGTGAGCATGAAATAAACCAGGCAAAGCACATGAAAGAAACTTTTAAAGAGATCATGCATAATATGGGTGCTATCGTAACCTGGGGAGCAGATGATGGCCCACACAACAATTGGGGTCTTAGCAAACCCGGTGAAATCATTCATGAAGCCGGAACAGTTAGAATGGGAAATGACCCCAAACGATCTGCCCTTAATAAATGGAGCCAGGCACATGATTGTAAAAATTTATTCTGTGTTGACGGAGGTCAATTTGTTTCACAGGCGGATAAGAACATAACCTGGACAATATTGGCGCTTTCAATGAGAGCATCAGAATACATAATTGATCAACTAAAGAAAAACGAATTATAATGGACAGACGAAAATCCTTAAAACTGCTCGCTACTGGTGCACTGGCATCTCCCATAGCGTTAAGTGGTTGTAAAACTTCTCCGGACGACGAATCAACAAAAACAGAACCTACCTTCAACTTAGATAGAAGTCCGGACGAGATTATCTTAGAAAAGAAGATTCTCTCACAAGAGAAATTTTTTTCTTCGCATGAATTGGCTACACTTACAGTGTTGGTGGACATAATCATTCCCAAAGATGACAAAAGCGGTTCGGCCAGCGAAGCTGGTGTACCCGCATTTTTAGAGTTCATTGTAAAAGATATGCCCGAACATCAAACTCCTTTAAGAGGTGGACTTAAATGGCTGGATCTTCAAATGTTCAAAAATTATGAAAAGCCCTTTATTCAGTGCGCTCCTACCGAACAGATAGCTTTGATCGACCAAATCGCTTTTCCGGAGAAAGCTCCCAAAAACTTAAAGCAAGGTGTGTCTTTTTTTACACTTTTACGGAATCTGACAGCCACTGGTTTTTACACCTCGGAGATAGGCGTAAAAGATCTTGAATATATGGGGAACCAACCTAACCAATGGAATGGAGTACCTAAAGATGTGTTAGAAGAATTTAAAATTTCCTACTCGGAAAAAGATGAAGAAGTTTGCATAAAATACGACACAAAAGCTTAGACCCATTTTGATTACGCAGGCAACGATACAGCAAATAATGGCGCGAGCCGACATCACCGATGTTGTTGGCAGTTTTGTCAAACTCAAAAAGAGAGGCACAAATTTATTAGGGCTATGCCCCTTTCACAATGAAAAGACCCCTTCTTTCACTGTTTCACCCGCTAAAGAAATATACAAGTGTTTTGGGTGCGGCAAAAGCGGGAATGTTGTCAGCTTTGTAATGGAGCATGAAAAATACAGCTATCCAGAAACTTTAAAATGGCTCGCTCAACGTTACCAAATTGAAATTGAAGAGACGCAACTAAACGACGATCAACGACAGGCTATGCAAGTAGCAGATAGTCTATTTGCATTGAATCAATTTGCCCAAGAGTTTTTTACAAATCAATTGCTACAAACTGAAGAAGGAAAGGCAATCGGTTTAAGTTATTTTGAGGAAAGAGGATTTAGGAAAGAAATAATTCAAAAGTTTCAGTTAGGTTATTCCCCGGAACAAAGAGACGCTTTTACACAGGCTGCATTAAAACAACAATTTAATCCAGACCTTCTTCAAAAAGCAGGGCTCAGTAATAGCCGCTATGATCAACTACAAGACAATTACCGCTCCCGGGTCATATTTCCAATTCACAACCACAGCGGAAAAGTATTAGGCTTTGGCGCCCGTATTCTGACTTCGACCGAGAAAGCTCCAAAATACATCAATACTCCCGAGAATGAGATTTATGTAAAAAGTAAGATTCTTTATGGATCTTATTTTGCCAGACAAGCGATTGATAAAGCAAATGAATGCCTGTTAGTGGAGGGCTATACGGATGTGATTTCTCTGCATCAAGCGGGCATTGAAAACGTAGTTGCCTCGGGTGGCACAGCCCTAACAATCGACCAACTTCGATTGATAAAGAAGTACACCCGCAATCTCACTATCATTTACGACGGAGATCAAGCTGGCATTAAAGCAGCTTTGCGTGGCCTCGATTTGGCTCTGGAAGAAGGACTAGAAGTTAAACTTGTACTTATCCCAGATGGAGATGATCCGGATAGTTATGTCAACAAATTGGGTCCTTCACAATTCAGAACATTTGTTGATACAAATAAGAAAGATGTCATTCTCTTTCAACTGGAAGTTGCTCTACAAGAAGCGGGTACAGATACCGCGCAGAAGGCAAAAGTTGTAAACCGAATTGCTGAATCGATTTCAAGAATCAATAAAGCGGAAGACTTTACCAAGCAGCAAGATTATATAAAGCAATGCGCCAATCTCTTAAAAATTGAAGAGGCCGGCTTACATACACTTGTAAATAAATATATACGAGATCGAATTAGCCAGCAGGAAAAAAGAATTCCAACTAACGAAGCAAAAACATTTGAAGAAAATGCAAGGCAGTCAGAGGAAAACGAATTTGATGACGCTACGTTTGCCTTACTATTCAAAGACGAATTACAAGAAAAAGAAGTAGCTAGGATTCTATTAGAATTTGGTAGTCGAAATTGGGAAAATGGAACTAGTGTTGCTGATTATATTTTTGAAGAAATAGATGAATCTTTAATTGAAAACGAGAGCGTACTTCAGTTATTCAAAGCCTATCAGCAAGAAAAAAGAAGTGGCCGCTCCTCGATCGGATCTCAATACTTTGTGCATCATAGCGACCAACAGCTAAGTGCATTTGCCGTTTCTCTTCTTCAGTTTCCACATGAAGAAAGTCAACGATGGAAGCAAGACTTCAGTCAGGCAACCGGATATCAATCAACCCTATTTGAAAAGCCATATGAAGAGTTTATTGAAACCTTAACGCCAGATAAAAAAGACTCTTTACTAACCTACCTTCAATCAGAGGAAGACAGGACACCAGAGGCAATTCGTTCTGCCATTCATTATCTTAAATTGAAAAAGATAAAGAGAATGCTGATGGACAACCAAAAAGACTTAGAAAACGAAAAAGACAGCCAGGAAATAAAGGTTTTGCTACAGACGCACGAACACCTAAAAAAATTAGAGAAAGCCCTAGCTGATGCGGTAGGCTCTGTTATTATCCGTTAACTACAGCTTCCATTTCACAACGAGTAAAACGAAGTGCGCTCCAAACATGGTCCAATTCAATTCGCTCAATGCTCTCATACCCACCGCCAGTTAATTGATTCCAACTAGACTCTCTGTTTAAATCAGTAACAATTTTTGAAGTAGCTTTTGGATAAGCAACCCAGAACTTAGAGTTTTCTTTTAAGTTTGGCATCACATCTCTCAGAATACCATTTAGTTGCACCTCATTAACAGCGAACACAAGTGCAAAATCTATTTTCCTATTTTTTAGAAGAGGGGTAACGTTTTTAGCAAAAGATAACTTGCTAAACTGTTTTTCTATGGAGGAAGGCAAACCTTGAATTAGTAAGTTTTTCTCATCAGCCAGTTGCAACTTTTCAAAGATGGACAGGGACATAGGTAAAACTTTAAAGGGATGTGAAGTTACCAAAAAATGGGCAAAATTCGGCTTTAACTAATGTAAAGAAACAGGTGAAAATAGAAGAAAAAATCTTAAAAAATTGGCTATCATATAGTTATGGCTATATATCCGTTTTTCTTCGATCTGTCCTTTCACGACGGCGACGGTCTCGACTTTTTAAAATCGGAGCTTTGGATTCCTCTCCACGCAATAAACGGCCAATATTCTTTTGGTGGGTCAATAGTACAATTAAGGCAACTGCGATAGCAAAAACTCTATAAAGCGGGTTCTCAACGTTAAAAATAACAAGGATAAAAATGGGAAAGGCAATACTTGCCAGTATAGAGCTGAGAGAGACAAACCTCGTCAGATAAAGGACAATTAAAAACACTGCCACACACCCTACCGCTGTAATTGGTGAAATTCCGAGTACCATTCCAAAAACAGTAGCAACCCCCTTCCCTCCTCTAAAATCCGCCCAAATAGGGAATATATGTCCTAAAACAGCTGCCAGGCCAAGACCAGTTTGTAGATTCTGGAATTGTATATCTTGGTCAACATACGCAGGTAAAAGCCAGGCCAATTGAACGGCAGCCATACCCTTTAGCATATCCATGATCATTACAAAAGTGCCCCAGC
>DDPN01000007.1:0-4628 GCA_002342205.1 Chitinophagaceae bacterium UBA2467
AGCTGCCTTTGGCACTTTTGAACACGATAGAAGTCATGGTGTTTTTGAATCGCATACCCTTCGCAATGCACCCGTTCTATTTAATCTGGTTTGGTATCCGTCTTTTCATTGGGATGGTGCATTTACATCACTGGAAGAAGAAGCTATTCATCCAATTACCGGAAAAACAGAAATGGGAGAACAGTTTAGCACCATCAAACGTAAACTGGAAAAAGTCCCGTACTACCAAAGAGCTTTTCGCGAAGTTTTTCATAGCTATGAGATAGAGCCCTATCAAATTTTACGCGCCTTGGCTCAGTTCACCGGCACGATGGTGTCTGCCAATAGTAAATATGATCAGGTTAAAAGAAGTCAAGGCACGTTTACAACTCAAGAAGCAAGTGGCTACCAACTTTTTAAAGCCAAGTGTGCAACTTGTCATCCAGAACCCTTGTTCACCGATTTCAGTTATAGAAATATTGGCTTGCCGGTAGATCCCTTTTTAAAAGACTTTGGAAGAATGCTTGTAACGAGAAAAAAAGAAGACTCTTTACTATTTCGTGTGCCCACCCTTCGCAATGTTTTGCTTTCATCGAATTATATGCACGATGGACGATTTATGACACTGCAACAATGTATCAATCATTACCGCGTGGGGATTGTAAATAGCGCCACGCTGGACCCTTTGCTTAAAAATGGAATTCCACTAAGTGACCGTGAGTCGGCCGATCTAATTGCTTTCTTGAAAACGCTTACGGATTCGTCTTTTGTGCGGAACCCGAACTTGGCGAAGCCGGAGTAGTAGTACGCTTTGACTTCAAAATTTCAAGTCCTTCCTGCTTCGCTTTGAGTTCATTTTCTGTATCAAGCTGTGTGCGTTGATTTACTTCGATCTTGCGCTCTAATTCTGCTTTTTCTCTTTTCAACGATTCTAATTTTTTCTCCGCTTTTGAAATAGCTTCTTCCTGTGCTTTGATATCTAACTCAAGATTTTCCGCAATAATGTCGGGCAATAAACTTTTAAGATAAGCTTTAACTGTATTTGATCTGGCCTCACTTACATCACGACTCAACGCTTCGCCATTTTGTAAAATGATGACGGTTAGCAGGGCCGCCTCTTTCCCTTTTTTACTGCGATCTTCTACTTTCACATAATAATCAGCAGCACCTTCTGTGATGTCACTCATGATAGAGCCTGCAAAGACTCTGAATCCTTTATCCTTATTAAATATTCCCTTTTCTTCCCGAGGACGATAGCCCAGTTTTGCAAATCGCTTGAGCAACGCATTCTCTACCGCAGGAACCTGGTAATCATATTCAGCCAAGAATGCAGTATATTTTTTCTTGTCAAACTCCGCGGTTCCTTCATATACCTGCGCAAGGGTTACAGTACTCAAGCTGATCAAGATCAGTAACAGACTCCAAACTTTTTTCATAGGGTTCATTTTACTGATTAAAGATAAGTCAAGCGCGCAAACTGTTATCTTTATGGTTAAAGAATTTGCAGTGAGCGAACTCAAAAAACTAGCCGGTCAAACACTATGGTATGGGGTACCCAGTATTACCAGTCGTTTTTTGGGCTACTTGATGAACCTGAGTCTGCCCTTACTATTTCGAGAGCCTGCAGTCACGGCTGACCTCACGCTGATCTATGCAGCCATTGCATTTTTGAATATCATTTTTACGTACGGATTAGAAACTGCCTATTTCCGTTTTTCACAAGAGGTAGACCGCTCGCGTTTATACAGTACTCTTTCAATTTCACTTTTTATAACCACGGTATTGCTCAGTGCCATACTCTGGGTCAATCAAGATTCACTGGCAGAAATAGGTCGACTGGAACAAAACAGTGGATTCATACACTGGATGATTGGCATTTTATTTTTTGACACCCTCTCTACACTTGCATTTGCAAAACTTCGGCAAGAGAACAGGCCAAAGCGATTTGCTTTTGCAAAGCTTACCTCCGTGGTGGTCAATGTACTGGTGGTGCTTTTCTTTTTAGGAATTAAGCCCGCTTATTTCCCCACATGGAATTTTGGTGCTGAACAGGGCATAGAATGGTATTTGATTGGAAATTTTCTAGGCAGTGTTTGTACTTTTTTATTGCTGATTCCTGAATTAAAACAAATTCAATTCAATTTTGACAAGACTCTTTTTAAAAGTGTCATGCAATACAGCTGGCCGCTTGTGATTGTTGGAATGGGTGGCATTGTGAATGACATGCTCAGCCGGTTGTTATACCAATTTGTGGTTGACCTACCTGCAGAAGAGGCCAAACATGAATTAGGGGTGTTTGGAAATATTATTCGACTCTCCATTGTAATTACTATTGCCATTCAGGCTTTTCGAATGGCAGCCGAACCTTTCTTTTTTAACAAGAGCAAGGAACAAGATGTACAACAGACCTATGCAAGAATCATGAAGTTTTTTGTACTGGTTTGTTGCTTTTTATTTTTAGGAGTGTCCCTGTATATTGATCTCGCAGCTTGGTTTTTTGATGCGATTGGTAGAGAAAAATGGAAGGAAGGGTTGTATGTAGTTCCCCTATTTGCAATGGCCAATATTTTACTGGGTATTTATTACAACTTAAGTATCTGGTATAAATTAACAAACCGAAATCTCACCGGTGCTTTTATCACGATAGGTGGCGCATTAATCACTGTTGCACTTACGATTCTATTAATTCCCAAGTATCATTATTGGGGTGCAGCAGGAGCGAGTTTTGCTTGCTACTTTTTTATGATGACCACAAGTTATTGGCTGGGACAAAAACACTATCCGGTACCCTATCCCGTTAAAAAAATTACCATCTATTTACTCGCCTGTGGATTTCTATACGTAACGCATCGCACGCTGATTGGTTGGTGGCCCGACCGGGTATTTAATCTGGGAATGGCTACTGTATTATTTACTTCGTTTGTGCTACTCATCAGTCGCACCGAAAAAGAAGAGTGGACAAAACTAAAAGCCAGCTTCAAAAAATAAACCGCTCAAATTGCTTTTACAAAGGGGTTGTTCTGCTTTTCATATCCAATCGTAGTGGGCATCCCATGACCACTATACACGTGTGTAGCATCTGGCAACGTATATAACTGTGTTCGGATACTTTTTTCGAGGGTTGCAAAATCAGATCCAGGCAAATCTGTTCTACCCACACTTTCACGGAACAGCACATCGCCGCTAATTACCCAGCCCCCTGCAGCAGAATAAAAAGAAATGCTCCCCGGAGAATGACCCGGCGTAAAAAGAATAGTTAATTCATCCTCACCTATGTTAATAGTTGTGCCCTCTTTTACATGGTGAATGGGCCCCGCATAATTTTGAAAGGGTAGATTCCAGAGATCCCCCGCCGTGGGAGCATAGTCAAATACTTTTTGTTCCGCAGTATGAAAGTGCAACTCTAAACCCCAGGCTTCATGAACAAACTTATTGCCAAAAACATGGTCTAAATGACAATGCGTGTTGACCAACATCACTGGTTTTAACCCCTTGGCTTTGATCTTTTCTTGCAAAACGGATCGTTCCTCCGGAAAATAACAGCCGGGGTCTATAATGAGGGTCTCCCCCTTTTCGTTATACACCAGGTAGGTGTTTTCCTGAACGGGGCTGAATAGCAGGGATTGGACAGTCAACATAGTAGGGTTTTCGTACTTTTAAAGTCGATTTACAAAGATAAATATGAATAGTTTGCGGTGGTTGAATCTTCTAGTAGCACTGGTTGCCATTACAACAGTGCAGGCCCAGGTCAATACAGTACAGTTTGGCAAAAACAGGGTGCAGTATCAAAAGTTCAAATGGAAATATCTACAGACTGATAATTTCAATTGTTATTTCAGTCAAGACGGACTGGGTTTGGGCGAATATGTAGGAAAAATTGCCGAACAGGAATTGCCAGGGCTTGAAGCCTTTGTTGAATATGGGATGCAACGTCGCATCAATATTGTTGTGTATAACAATTACGACGAAATGCAACAGTCCAATATTGGACTAGGCATTGACTGGCAAAACACAGGTGGCCTGACTAAATTGGTGAACAACAAAATGATCGTCTACTTTGACGGCAACCACCAACACCTACGTTATCAAATTCGCGAAGGAATTGCACGCAACCTGGTTGAGAATATTTTATTTGGTGAAGACATCGGAGATATGGCCACCAACCAAACGCTTTTGGATCTTCCAAAATGGCTCATGGATGGATACATTACTTATGCAGCAGAAAACTGGAATACCGATCTGGATGATCAACTCCGTGCAGTAATGCTAGCCGGTCTTTATCGTAACTTCTATCATTTTGCTTTTGAAAAACCAGCCTTAGCCGGACATGCTTTTTGGAAATACATTGCGGATAAATATGGCAAAAACAAAGTCACTTATTTTCTCTATCTCGCACGCGCCTATCGTAACCTCAATAACGCATCATACAAATTAGCAAAGCGCAAATTCAAAGTGCTTCTGCAAGACTTTATGACCGATATGCAGGATGTCTACTTCAAAGACATCAGAGGTCGACGCAATGCGCCAAGAGGTCAATTAGCCGTAAGTGAGTACGCCGGTAAAAAAGATTTTTACCGCTTTAACGCGAATCCTGTTCCGCGTAGTTTTTCCTATGCGGTTACCGAGTACAAACAAGGTCGAATCCAACT
>DDPN01000007.1:4696-5103 GCA_002342205.1 Chitinophagaceae bacterium UBA2467
TGGGATGGCAAGGGTACACGCCTTGCAGTGTTATACAGCGATCAGGGTAAGATCAACTTTTTTGTCTATGACATGGTGCGTCGCATCAAAATCAATAAGCAAGTGATTGAAAAGTTTGATCAGATTACCGACATGAAATACATGCTGGATAATAATACGCTCATCTTTAGTGCAGTGCGCAGTGGTCAGTCTGATATTTTCATTTATAAAATTGACAAGCAAACAATTGAGCAGATCACCAATGATAAATACGATGACCTGGATCCCTCTTTTGTAGCCTTCCCCAATAAAACAGGTATTTTATTTTCCAGTAATCGCCCGGTTGCTACCCGCGAGCAATCAGGCAACGAAGAACCTAATACTTCTTATAATATTTTTCTGGTTGACAATTGGAACAAAAGCGAATT
>DDPN01000056.1 GCA_002342205.1 Chitinophagaceae bacterium UBA2467
CATGTATCGTTATCTATCGCTGCAACATATGAAGCACCCATTTTTTTTGACAAAATAGCCAGTACTCCGGTTCCTGCGCCAAAATCCAATACTCGCTTGTTCAAAAAGTCAATTTTCCTCATTTGATCAATCATCATGTAGGTGGTTGCATGATGTCCAGTCCCAAAACTCATCTTAGGATTAATAACAATATCGTATTCCGCCTCATTGACAGGGTTATGAAAAGAAGCTCTAACTACAGCGAAAGTTCCAACTTTTACAGGTTGAAAATTTGATTCCCATTGCTGGTTCCAGTTATTAGGCTTTATCAAACTCTGTTGAGCTTGAACTTGACTTTCCGTGCACCAACTCTCAAATTCTGATTGATTTAATGTTGTATGCGGGATATATGCTTTAAGACATGTAGCTTCTTCTAGAAATCCATCAAAGCCCAATGCCGTGAGGGAAGCGATAAAAAGTGAGGATTGCTCCTCACTTGATACAGGTATTATTATTTCAATATAATCTTCCATAAAAAATGACCCGCTAGGGGTCATTTAAATTTATTGTGCAGATTCAGCAGTTGAATTATCAGGTTTTGGCAATAAAGCCTTTCGTGACAATTTAAACTTACCAGATTTTGGATCTGTGCCAATTAATTTAACTTTCATTGGATCTCCTTCTTTCACCAGTCCATCCAGTGTCTCTAAACGCTTCCAACTGATTTCACTGATATGAACCAATCCTTGCTTTCCAGGAAGAAACTCAACAAATGCACCAAAAGGCATTATTGATTTAACAACTGCATCATACGTATCTCCAATCTGAGGCACGGCTACAATTCCTTTGATCCAAGCCACCGCCTTGTCTACTGCTTCTTTATTTGTGCTAAAAATACTTACCTCTCCGCGGTTGTTAACTTCTTCAAGATTAATTGTAGTACCTGTTTCACGTTGAATCTCTTGAATAACTTTACCACCGGGCCCAATAACAGCACCAATAAATTCTTTATCAATAAACAACTTCACCATACGTGGTGCATGTGGTTTCACATCAGCTCGTGATGCAGGAATAGCTTGGTACATTGCATCTAGAATATGAAGACGGCCACGACGTGCTTGCTCCAATGCCTGGCGCATAACTTCCATTTTCAATCCATCCACTTTAATATCCATTTGCACTCCACAAATTCCATCACGAGTACCGGTAACTTTAAAATCCATATCGCCAAGGTGATCTTCATCTCCTAGAATGTCGGTCAGTACTGCGTACTTGTCTCCTTTCGTAATCAAACCCATAGCAACACCCGATACGTGCTTGGGTATTCCCACTCCCGCATCCATTAATGCTAAGGAACCTGCACAAACTGTCGCCATTGAAGATGATCCATTTGATTCCAGAATATCACTTACAACACGAACAGTATAAGGAAAATCTCCTGTAGGCATCATTTGTTTTAATGATCGTTGAGCCAAATTACCATGACCTACTTCTCTGCGACTTTGACCACGCATCATTTTGACTTCACCAGTAGAGAATGGAGGGAAATTATAATGGAGATAAAATTTAGAATCAACCGACTTCGCAGCACTTTCAACCAATAGTTCATCCATTGGAGTACCGAGCGTCACGGTTGTTAATGACTGTGTTTCCCCTCGGGTAAATAGAGCAGATCCGTGTGGAGAAGGTAAAACATCCACTTCCATATCCAATGGACGAACTGTCTCCAGGTCTCTTCCATCTAAACGTACACGTTCATCCAAAATCATATCACGAACAACATCATATTGTAGATCGCCGTAATAAGTAGAGGCTAATTTTTTTGTAAGATCTGGCAAACTCTCTTCTGGAGATAGGCCTGCATCTTTTTTCAAAAAGTCCATCAACTCCACTTTAATCTGATCAAAACGATCACTACGCTCATGTTTGCCAAATTTCCCTTTTGCTACTTCGTATACTTTTTGTTTTGCAAAAGAGTAAATTTTTTCGCGAAGCGCTTCATCCGTAACTGGTTTGGTATACGATCTCTTTTCATTATTACCAACCATTTGACGCAATTCTTGTTGCGCTTTCACTTGAATGCGAATCGCATCATGTGCCAGTTCCAATACCTTACAAAGATCTTCTTCACTGCACTCTTGTGCCTCACCCTCTACCATCATCAAATTCTTTTCAGTAGCAGCTATGATAAAATCCATATCAGAGCTTTCCATCTGGGTACGAGTAGGGTTAATAACAAATTGGCCATTTACTCGAGAAACCCTGACTTCAGAAATAATTTCTTTAATGGGAATATCTGATACAGCCAACGCAGCAGATCCCGCCAAACAAGCTAATGCATCAGGCATAATTTCAGGATCACTAGAAACAAGAGTTACCAATACTTGAACATCGCAGAAATAGTCTTCAGGAAAAAGTGGTCTTAATGCTCGGTCAATTAATCGGCTTGTCAAAATTTCGTAGTCATTCAACTTTGCTTCACGCTTAAAGAAAGAACCGGGGATACGGCCTGCAGCTGCAAACTTTTCTTGATAGTCAACTGTCAAAGGGAAAAAGCTCTGTCCTTCTTTAGGTTCTTTATTGGCGACAGCAGTAGCAAGAATAACACAATTACCCATGGTAACTGTAACCGCACCATCAGCCTGACGAGCTAAACGCCCTGTTTCAATTGTAATTTCGCGACCCTCTCCTATTGAAAAGGTTTTACGAATAGGTTGTTTCAACATATAGATTAGTTAAGGGTACTCCATTCGGTTTTATTCTTGCGAAAAATATGCGCATGAATAAAAACCAATATCAAAGAGATATTGGTTTAAATATGAAGTACCAAATTGATAAATTATTTTCTGATTCCAAGCTTCTCAATCAGCTGGCGGTATCCAGTCAGATTATGCTTTTGGAGGTAATTCAACAGTCGCTTACGCTTTCCAACTAACTGCATTAAACCTCGGTGAGTTGAGAAATCCTTCTTGTTGTTTTGCAAGTGACCACTGATCAGGGAAATACGCTCAGTAAGAAGAGCGATTTGACCTTCGATGGAACCGGTATTTTTTGCAGAACCGGCAAATTGAGTCAAAACAGTTGACTTTTTTTCTTTTGTTAGAGGCATCTTTAAAAATTTAAATTTTCATCCGATTATCTGATTCATCCGACATCAGGGCCGCAAAGGTATACATATTTAGCAGAACCACAAGGGTTTAGCCCTATTTTTTTGCCTAATTCCGTCCACCTTTTTGATTGATTTTCAAGCAAATGGTTAGTTTTGGGTATGGAATTATCCATAGACACAAAGACTATATTGGGGCTTCAATTACCTACAGATCCCCGATGGGTGGATTTGGCAGCCCTATCCTTGGAAGAAATTCTTACTGATCATGCTTTTTGTGAGCAAAAAGCAGCCACTACTTGTATCAGCATCATCCAACGATATTCGGAGCTAGAAAAACTAGTAATTGAACTATCCCCAATTGTTACTGAAGAATGGGGACATTTTAGACTCGTTTTGGCGGAACTTCATAAAAGGGGTCTTCAGCTCGGGAAGCAACGTAAAGACGAGTATGTAAATGCGTTGTTTGATTTTCAACAAAAGGGAGGAAGCCGGGAAGGAAGACTATTAGATCAGCTTCTCACTATGGCTTTAATTGAAGCCAGAAGTTGTGAACGATTTAAGCGGCTGAGTGAGGGATTGACGGATCCAGGTTTACAGAAGTTTTACAGACGATTCATGGAGAGTGAAGCCGGTCACTATACCCTTTTTATTGCACTAGCAGAAAATTATATCGACAAAAAGATTGTAAGAAATAGATGGAAGGAATGGCTACTTTTTGAATCAAGTGTAATTACAAATTTATCTGTTAGAGGAGATAGAATCCACTAAGATGAACACAAAAATCCCTCACCTTATCATAGGTGACTTATGGAAAAGTAGTGACGAAATACAATTACGTTCGTTGTCTAATGGGCTAATCAACGAGACATGGGTTGCCGAAAATTTACACTCGGCCGAAAAAGTTCTTCTTCAAAAAATAAATACAAGCGTATTCCCTGAACCCACCCAAGTTGTGAATAATCATTTCATCATCTGGAATCAATGGGAAAAACGAAAAAGCGAACTTAATTTTCACATCGCAAAACCTCTCCCCTTTTCAAGTGGTGAGTTTACTTTAACAGACGACAATAAGAATGTCTGGCGATTGCAGGAGTATTTTAATGCTGTAAAGTGTTTTGAAAAGTGTAATTCAGTAGAACAGATTTTTCAAACAGCCCGCTCTTTTGGCCAGTTCAATAAATTTTTATGGCAAATCCCTGCCTCAAAAATCGAACCAACCATTCAGCAATTCCATGATCTAGAATTTCGATTCAAACAATTTTTATCCGCGTTGCAAGTTGGCAAAGAAGATCGCTTGAAGAAAGCAAAAAGAATAATTGAGAGTCTTTTATCCAGGGAAAAGTACATTCAGCAATTTAAAAGTATTGTAAATAACGCTACCCATTTTCCTATTCGTCTATTTCACCATGATGCAAAAATTTCCAACCTTCTATTTAATGAGCTAAATGCAGAACTTCATTCGATCATTGATTTAGACACTGTCATGCCGGGATATTTTTTCTCTGATCTGGGTGATATGATTCGTTCCATGTCAGCAACTGTCAATGAAAATGAAACAGATACAAACAATATTCATATTGACAGCCACAATTATAATGCAATTACCGAAGGGTACTTGGAGTCCGTAAAGAATGAGTTAAACTCTTTCGAAATAGAGTGGATACACCTTTCNNGATATCTATTATAAAATCACCTACCCGGAACAAAATTATGATCGAGCTAACAATCAACTTACTTTGCTCGAGAGTCTTGAGAAAATGTTGGTAGATCAATATGCCATCAAAAAAGTAATCAATTAGGATTCAGCAGAGAAATAAGATACCTCAGCAGAAAAATCCAAAAAAGGATAAGCAGATTGGAACTGTGTTGCCTTTTGGAACATTTGTTGCAAAAATTCTTTATGCTGTGAAGTGCTCCTATGTCGAGGACGATGCCGAAAAGCCGTACGTAGTTTTTTTATTTCGTTTGCCAACTCCTGAGAACTGGTCTCCACACAACTTTTCATAAATTGTTCAATCACATACTCTGTTGCAGCAAAATTAGGGTG
>DDPN01000111.1 GCA_002342205.1 Chitinophagaceae bacterium UBA2467
ATAAATACTTTACCGGTAATTATGGATTGTATTTCCTGTTTTGGGATCGCTGGATGGGAACATTGCGTCCGGAGTATGACTCTTCATTTGAGGAAGTGACCTCACGATAATTCAGTTAACTTATTCACTTATGCAAAAGACTGCACCTGCTTTACCGAATCTACGCTCGCAATTTTTATTGCGCCCAGATATCACCTACCTGAACTTTGGTTCGTTTGGGGCTTGCCCAAAACCTGTATTTGAACGCTACCAACAATATCAATTAGAGTTAGAACAAGAGCCGGTACAATTTATTGTTCAAACTGGATTGGAATATCTGGCTACATCGCGAAAAGCATTAGCTGCCTATTTGCAGGCAGACTCGGATGATTTGGTATATGTTGTCAATCCATCACATGCAGTAAATATTGTTGCTAAAAGCTTATCACTTAAGCCTGGTGATGAAATCCTGACAAGCAGTTGGGAATATGGAGCCTGTGACCGTACCTGGCAGTATTATTGTGATAAGTCTGGTGCAACTTATATCAAACAGCCAATACGACTACCTATTGAAAGTGCAGAGGATTTTGTTGCTCAATTCTTGCAAGGAATTTCAGATAAAACAAAATTGATTTTTCTTAGTCATATCACGAGTAGTACTGCGTTGCGATTTCCTGTAGAGTCAATCATACGCGAGGCTACCAGAAGAGGCATATTAACTTTTATTGATGGGGCGCATGCGCCGGGACAACTACCGCTCAATCTAACTAGTCTTGGAGTAGACTTTTATACAGGCGCTTGTCATAAGTGGATGATGACACCAAAAGGAAGTAGTTTTTTATATGCAAAAAAGTCCCAACAAAGTTTACTAGATCCATTGGTGATCAGCTGGGGATACAATAGCGATCACCCTTCTCACTCACGCTTTTTGGACTATCATCAAACCCAGGGTACACGAGATTTTTCTGCTTTTTTATGTATTCCCGCTGCACTTGAATTTATGCAGCAGAATAATTGGGAACAAGTATCTGCAGCTTGTCGAGCATTAGTTCTTGATAATGCGCCTCGTTTTTATGAATTACTAGGCGCAAAACCATTGGCTCCTTTGCGAGAGGAGTTTATACTTCAGTTATGCAGTTTTCAATTACAAACTAACGATGCAGAACGGATCAAGTCAATTTTATTCAATGACTACAAAATTGAAGTGCCTGTTATGCGGCATGGCGACAAGGTATTTTTGCGATACTCCATACAGGCTTTTAATTCGCAGGCTGATTTAGATCAGCTTTATAATGCACTGGCAGTTGTTAAAGATCAATTTTGAAAACTATCGTCTTCTTAATTTTGTATTCTTAACTAATTAATTATGCGATCTCTACTTTTATTAACGCTGTTTTTTGTATCAACTTCTTTCACTACTAAAATTGATCCTACAACTATTTTGGGAGTGTGGAAAACGGGGGAGGGAACTGCGCATATACAAATTGTCCAAAACGGAAGCACCTTTCAGGGTAAAATCATTTGGCTGAGAGATCCCATTGACCCTGTTACGGGTAAGCCAAAGACAGACCAAAAGCATCCAGATTCAAAAGTGCGTAACCGGCCCATCATCGGGTTGACGAATGTATGGGGTTTTACCTATAAAGGGGATGGGGTGTGGGAAGACGGAAAGATCTATGATCCCAAAAATGGTAAAACGTATGATTGTGTAATTAAGCTAAAAGATAATAATACGCTTAGTGTGCGCGGGTATATCGGTGTTACATTAATTGGACGGACTGATTTATGGACGCGTCAAGCTAATTGATTTCTATTTTATAAAATTATTGTATAGCACATTCAGTGTTGAACTTAAGATGGTTGGGTAGCCATCTTTGTATATTATTTTACTTCCATTGCAGATTACTACTAACCCAAATTTTTGTTTGGGGTTAAAAAAGAAGGCGCTGTTCAATCCATAGGCCGATCCGGTATGTCCAGTCAGCTCAACTTCTGGGATTAGTTTATTTGTTTTCCATAGGGCTAATCCATATTGATCAATTCCATCTAACGATAAAGGAGTTTGCATCAGTTTTGACGTTTTTTTACGAAGAATTCTCCCTCCTGCATATTTGCCATATCTGCTATGCATAAGCATATACTTTGCAAGTCCTTCTGCAGCTATTTTCATGCCTCCTGTTGGTGAAAAAATGGGGGTGCTTCTTCCTAATTTATAGGTAGCCAGCTCTGTGGCCCTAGACGCATATGCTCCGGGATTGGGGGTGAATTTTTCCTCTTTTCCATTGAAATCATAGAGCATGGCAAATTTTGTCTGATCAAGTGAGTCAATATTGTATCCTCCTTCTATGCCAAGGGGATTTAAAATTTGTTTTTTTATGTAGCTATCAAAACGTTCTCCAGTTAGTCGCTCAAGAATGGTTCCTGCCATGTTAAAATTCAGGTTACAATATTGATAACCTTCTCCAGGTGCATAGGTGTTATAGCATTTTTGATAATTATTATTTGTTGATGGATCTACTACATCTAAATTAAAGTAACCCTGGCTGTCGTTTAATGAAGAGCGATGCGATAGTAACATGCGTAGGGTAATTACTTTTTCAGGATGATTGGGATTTCGAACTGTAAACCCTATCAAATTACTCACGTCATCATCTAACGAAATAATTTTCTTCTCTACTAATTGTAAAAGTGCAGTGGCCGTAAATGATTTTGAAATAGAGGCAATTCGAAAGAGGTTATCATTTTGAAGTAGCTTGTTTTCCTCTTTGTTTTGATATCCAAAAGAGTGCGTATAAATGATTTTATTATTTTTTACTACTGCAACAGCTAGGCCTACTGCAGGGCAAGAAGTAGTGATTTGTTCTAGTTTTTTCTCAATTGTCAATTCTTGACAAAGCGCCTGAAATGAAACTATTGTCAGTAGCAGTAAGCCTTGGAATCTTCTCATCTTTATTTTGTTTGTTGTGATGAAAATTGGAGAATACCTTCAACTAAAACATCTAAGTCTTTTGTTGTGGTGTATACATTAGGGGTGATTCTGACACCTTTGATGTTCTCCCATTCAATAGCTACAGTGTGTATTTTGTAATTGTTTAATAGAAAGGAATCTAACTCACTAGGCTTTTTCCCCGCTACACCAACATTTCCAATAGCGCATCCCCATTTGGAATTCAGTGATGTATTTAGGATAACGCCAGGAATACTTTTCACTTTCTCCATCCAATAATTTTTGAGATAGTGTAATCGTTTTTGCTTTCTTTCTATTCCAATCATATGATGAAAGTCAATGGCCTTTCCAATTGCCTGTTCTATGAAGAATGGCCTTGTTCCTAGTGCTTCAAATTTTCTAATGTTATCATCCTGCGCATTTGGAGCTGCGAATAGAGGGTATAGGTTCTTAATTCTGTTTTGTTTTACATAGAGTAGGCCAGAGCCGATTGGTGCATAAAGCCATTTATGTAAACTGGCTGCAAAGTAATCTGCTCCCAGGTCTGGTATTTTAAAATCAAAATGTGCAAAACTGTGTGCCCCATCTACAATCACTTGTATGCCTCTTTTATGTGCTTCATCTGCAATTTTTCGTACGGGAATAATCTGCCCATTCCAGTTGATTATATGGGTGATGTGTACTACTTTGGTTTTAGCCGTGAATGCATTTACATATTGTTGAACCAAATAATCTTCATCTTCACTTGGAAGTTCGAGATTGATCCATGCCATTTTAATTCCATCCCTTAATTCTCTTTGCTTATACGCATTGACCATATTGGGATAATCTTGCTTCGCCGCTACAATTTCATCGCCTTTTTCCAAGGTTAAACCAAAAATGACTGTTTCTAACCCTTCTGAGGAATTTCGATTAATGGCTATTTCTTCTTTACTACATCCTGCGATTTCCGCTAACCTCGCTCTCAGCGGTTCACGACCTTGATCCAAAATGCGCCACATGTAGTAGGAGGGGGCTTCGTTAGAGTAGTCGTAGTATCTTTTCATTGCATCTTGCACTGAACGTGGTGCTGGACTTACTCCGCCATTATTAAGATTGATAATGCCAGCAGAAACCGTGAATGATTGTTGAATGTAATACCAAAAATCTTCTTCAGTAGCTAACTGCTCTGCTGATAAATGTTGAACACTATTAAGCGCAGTTTCTAAATTATTTGCCCAAGATTTTGCAGCTACTAATCCAAATAGATTAGTAGCCGAAAGTAAACCTGCCTTTCGTAAAAATCCTCTACGGGAATCTCTTGCCATAGCTATTATTTTGAAGTCTGATAGATTTCTTCAATCAGCGAAGCTAGCCGCCTGTCTTTATCTGTTACAATATTTCCTGCATCGTGTGTGCTTAGCCAAATCTCTACTACATTCCAAACATTTGTCCATTTTGGATGATGATCGATTTTTTCTGCTGCTAGCGCAACACGGCTCATGAAGCCAAATGCACTATTAAAGTCATTAAATTCAAACTTTTGGTATAACTGATTATTGATTTCTTTCCACATATCGTTAATAGTAATAACCAAAAATAATATTCATTTCATCTTGACTGGTTAATCCAAATGCAACCGCAACTGAACTGGGATTGTAATAAGTAACTTCAGATGTTAACCCTTCGCCGGGCAGTAGCACAATAGGGGTAGTAAATGATTTGACTAGGGGATGCTCCCAGTCAGTGTTGGTATAGATGATTTCACCATTACGTGCGCCACCAAAAATTTTGATTACAAACTTTTCTCCGAGCTTGTGAAAATGTGAGGTTAGCAAGACTACGCGTGTGGTTGTTGAGAATGTAAAATTTTTAGTAAAGGTCCGACGAGTGAAGGGAGGAATGTAAATATCAAGGTTGTTCAGATCAAGCATCTTGACCTCATTTTGTACCGAAGTGCGCGGAACGGTATAGAAGTTTACATAGTTTCTTCCTTGTAAAATCAGGTTTGTTCGGTTAAAGTAGTGGGCATTAAGATCAATAGGCATATTGGGCTTAAAACGAATGGCAGTTCCAGCGGGTAATGTAACATCTGTGTTAACATCGGTCCCACCTCCTAGAAAAATATGATTTTGCATTTCAAGTAGGGTGGTCTGGTTGAGTACCCCTGTTACAGGATCTCGTAGATCTCTAAGCACGTTTTGTGTAGGCAAAAGCAATTCATTACGGAATGAATAGGCTACAAAGTGATGACTGTTAGCGGCTCCTCTTAATTGGATTCTATTTACAAATACAGTATCACTATTCGGAGTATTTTTTCTTATAAAAACTTCGCGTTCAAAATTTTTAGGAATATCAAAGGGGTCAATTGTCAGTTGAAATCCAGTGCCTGCTGCAGGAGGGGCCAGCGGCTCCACGCTTACTTGACAAGCCGAACTATCTTTTAGAATTGCGTCATCAACGGCAGCACTTGTTTTACTCGCACCTGCAATAATCCAACGTTTTATAAATTCTACCTGCCCTCTGCTTAACACTTTGCCACCCAGTGGCATTGTTGCTCCAATATTTCCGCTATGATGACCTGTTTCGCAAGTAATCTTGTGATACAAAAAACTCTTATCTACTTCGCCCGGTTTTACAAGTACCCACCCATTGGCTATCGCAGCCGCATTTTGCGGCGCTTTATTGATTAACGCATCGTAGCTATTGCCAATCGATAGCAAAAGTTTATGTTGTGAATAGCTAGCGTCGCCTACAGATGAATGACAACCTGAATTCGCACAATTAGGAGTTAATATTTCGTCTTGAATGATTTCAAAGTCTGGTCGACCTGATTCTTTTTTGCAGCTAAAAAGTTGAAATGCGCACAATAAACTTACTAATAAGTTTAATCGAAAGCGATTGAATAAGTTCATCTAAGTAACTTTTATTAACGGAAGTTACTTAAATCTGAAATTTTAATCTGAATTTATTCTGCCTACTTTTTAGGACCTTCTTTGATTATTTCAAAATAAGTAACCTTAAATCGTTCTCCCTCAATACTTCCCTGAACTTTTGCTTTTTTTATAGCATTGCAAAATCCGTCATCTGCATGCGCATCTCCATGATCATCGATTTTTGTACCCTCTACTAAGTAAAATTTATCATCCATTTTTATGGCAAGGGGACAGCCAGGAACTTTCATTTTAAAGTTGCAAGAACCGCAACTAGCTAAAACTTCAATTACTTTTTTATTTGGGTCTAGTTTTAGTGGTTTTGTGGTTTCTTGCGCGTTAAGTGCGAAGCTTATGGCGCAGAGTAGTATGATTAATAAATGTTTCATTTAGGGTTTAATTTACTTTTTCAATTAGCGATTCATTTATTGAAAATACTTTTATTTCACTGATTTTAGTTGATTTCTTTTGCTCTAAAATTCGAAGAATTATCTTTTTTACAGGTAACTCGGGAAATGTGATAATTCTTTTATTGCCAATAGTGGTACCTGAGATCGTTTTTAGTAACACGTTTCTTTCATCATAGAGTGAAAGATCAAATTGACTACAGGATTGCCCATTACTGATGTCTTCCTGAATAAGAATACAATTTGCCGATCTATTCTTTTTTAGATTAACATGAATATGATCGCATCCACTATTTACAACACAGCCGCTTACTGTTTTGTTATCTGTAAGCGTGCGGATAGTTTTGCATTTTTGTGTTAGGGTATTTTGAATGCTCACTTTAGTTACTAAATTTTTTTTGAAATTTTCATTTAGTAATTTATTAAATCCGATTAGAGAAACAGAGTCAAATTGACTAATCACTCCTTTATCATTTGGTGGAACATTGAGTAGCAGGTTTGCGCCGCGGCCAACACTTTTTAAATAAAGTTGAAATAAATTCTCAGGCGTTTTCACTTTATTGTCTTCACTCGCACGCCAAAACCAACCAGGTCGAATACTAACGTCACATTCTGCNNGGTGCTTTTTCGCCTGGCTCAAAACCATCCGTGTTCAGTAAGTTCCAATTAGTAGTTCCGGCGAAGCCTTTTTCATTTCCCACCCATCTTATGTCAGGTCCTACATCGCTGAAAATGACAGTTTGGGGCGATAGCGTTTTGACTGTATTTCGAAATAACTCCCAATCATATACTTGTCTTTTTCCATTAGGGCCTTCGCCATTTGCACCATCCCACCATAATTCCCAAATAGGTCCATATTGCTGAAATATTTCAGTCAACATATTGACAAAAACCTGATTATAAGAAGCTGTTCCATAGGCCGGATGGTTTCTGTCCCAAGGGGATAAGTAAACACCAAACAGAAGTCCAAATTCTTTACAGGCCATTGAGAGTTCTTTTAAAATATCCCCTTTCCCATTTTTCCATGGACTTTCGCGCACTGTATGTGTAGAGTATTGGCTGGGCCATAAACAGAATCCATCGTGATGCTTAGCTGTGATGATAATGCCTTTGGCGCCGGCCTTTTTTGCTAATTGACACCATTGACGAGCATCAAAGTTGATGGGATTAAATAGGCTTGTGGGTTCTTGTCCTGATCCCCATTCCTCTCCTGTAAATGTATTAGGTCCAAAGTGTGCGAACCAGTAGTATTCTAATTGATGCCATCTTAATTGAGAGGGTGACGGTAAAACCGCTGTATTTATATTTTTTTGAGAGAAACCAATACTGGATAATACAAGTAGGAATTGTACTAAAAGTAGTCTTTGCATATCCTAAATGTATGCAAACCTATAAGTACTAAGAAAAATGTGAGGATGAAAATTGTTGACAGTATTGCTTAATCAAATTACGTACTCTCGCAAATTCACTTTTAATTTCTTCCTTTGTTCCGGTGGCTTTTGCGGGGTCAGGAAAGTTGTGATGTAATTTAATTGCTGACGTTGGAAAAACCGGGCATCTCTCGTTTGCATGATCACAAACTGTAATTACATAATCAAACTGAATTCCAGTATACTCAGTTATGTTATTTGAAGTATGGTGGCTGATATCAATTCCATCTTCAAACATAGTTACAATTGCATTGGGATTTACGCCATGTGTTTCTATACCTGCACTATAAACCTCAGCTTTTCCTGCAAGAAATTTATTTAAATAACCATGAGCAATTTGACTACGACAAGAATTGCCTGTACATAAAACGAGTACCTTTTTATTCATAGCTGCTTATTGAAAAGGGTCTGACCATTTTTCGTCAGTATATACAGCGGTTCCACTCAACGTTTTTAAAAAGGCAATCACTGCATCTACTTCTTGTTGGTTTAGATTTAAATTTTGCCCAAATCCATTGGGTCGTAGTCGTTGGTCAAGTCGAGTATTTCCAGGTGCTTGCACAATCTGACCATAATGTCCTATAACTGCTTGTAATGTTTTTATTGCACCAGTGTGCATCAGAGGCCCATTTGGATTACCAGAGACGCCAACTAAATCTCTGAGGGTAGGTGCTTTTGTATTGTTTATGTCAATCCCTGTTCCATTCAGAACCCCAACGATTCCATTATTTCCGGAATTAGGATCTATTGAAAATTCTGGTGGAGCATGACAGCCTACGCAACCCAATCCTCCACCTATACGAACACCTTGTGGATCAAATTGAGGAAGAGTCAGAAACAAATTCTTTCCTACATTTTCTTGCTGCGAGAAATTTGTAAAGGGTTGTTGATCTTGTGGTGCTTGTGCTCGACCTATATCGTAGCGAGAATCAAATGACTGGATACTACGAACAAATTGGGAGAGACATTCTTGTAATCGAGCTTCTGTTACAGTCGTATTACCATACACAAACTTGAAAAGCTCATTGTAATAATTGATTCCTTGAATTTTTGCTAGTAAAGAGCTAATTCCAGGACGACCATTTTGTCCACTAAATCCCATTTCAGCATGATCTTGAATAGGTTTTGTTGTTTGTTCCTCTAATGTGTTCGCCCTTTCATCCCAGAAGAATTTCTCTTCATTACTAAAGCGGGCGTTTATTAAACGCATCGAATGACGAGCTGTGCGACCATTTTCTACTCCTAAACTAGCCAGCGCAGTGTCTCCAAATGCAAACTTTTGAATATGACAGCTACCACAGGAAACAGTATTATTGATGCTAAGCTGTTTATCATAAAAAAGTACCCTTCCCAAAGTTGCCTTTGCATTGGTAATTCTATTTGATCCAGTATTATCTTTTGTAATGTAAGCGGGTTTACTCTGGTTTGCATAGTTGGCCAGATTAGTGGGGTCAATTCTTGTTCCAAACTTCTCTTTAATGGCTGTGTAGGAATTAGTATCTGAGGAGCTTTTCTTGCAACTATAGCCATTGAGGACAAGTGCAAGCACTGCTGAAAAGACCAAGAATTTGCTTACATGCTTCATAATCAGTATTTAATTCCAGCTATGATTGTTAAATAGTTTAGAAGTTTAGTAGAGCAAGCTACTAAAATTATGGTTTTAGTCCCTTAACTTTAAATTGGCTCTCAAACTGCTTGCTCATGCGTATTAATTTACAGTTCCTTAACAGAATTATTATTGCTACTGCTACCTATTTGCTCACTTATCAAGTAAATGCACAAACAAAACTTTTCAATGGATTTGATTTAACGGGTTGGCAGATCAATGGAACTGAAAAATGGTATGTGGAAAATGGCGAGTTGATCTGCGAAAGTGGCCCTGATAAAGAATATGGGTATCTCACTACTAATAAATTCTATAAAAACTTTGTCTTAAAGCTTGAATTCAAACAAGAGGCCAATGGAAATAGTGGTGTTTTTTTTAGATCGACAGTTAAAGGAACAGTTATAAGAGGATGGCAGGTAGAGGTAGCTCCTCTGGGGCAGCATACAGGTGGCATCTATGAATCCTATGGACGTGGCTGGCTGATAAAACCAGATATTGCCAGTGAAAAATATCTTAAAATGGGTGAGTGGAATAAAATGAAAATACATGTTGAAGGGGATCGAGTAATTACGTATTTAAATGGGCATAAAATGATCAGTATAAAAGATGAAAAAATTGGAGTAGGCGAAGGTGGAATAGCACTACAGATTCATTCCGGTGGAGGTATTAAAGTTCGTTGGAAAAATATTCAATTAAAAGAATTATAAAATGATACGCTTATTTATTATTTCTATTTTCTCCTTGATCATGCTAGCCGGATGCAAGTCCTCTCATTCGCATGCTGATAAAGGATGGATTACATTGTTTGACGGAAGTTCTTTGGATGGATGGAGGGCTTACAATGGAAAAAGTCTGCCACCAGGTTGGGGTATTGTGAATGGCGAAATGACTTTTAGCACTAAAATGATATTGGAAAAAGACTACAGTTATAAGGGTAGTCGTGATATTATCTATGGCGCGCGCGAGTTTGATAATTTTGAATTAGTAGTAGATTGGAAAATCCCTCCGGGAGGTAATAGCGGGATTTTTTATCACATTGCCGAAGGGTATAGCGGTATTCCTGAGGTGGCACCAGAGTATCAGTTAATAGACGATGC
>DDPN01000042.1:0-3129 GCA_002342205.1 Chitinophagaceae bacterium UBA2467
CTATTTCAGGTTTGTGGACCCCTCGCTGCACAAAAAATCAGCTTTCGAGAAAAATACCAGCCGTTGGCAGATTCACTTTCATCCGTTTATCAAATTCCAGCCTCCGTCATTTTAGGTGTAGCGATTATTGAATCAGGATCAGGAACGAGTCGAAATAGTAAACTGCTAAAAAACTTTTTCGGGATCAAAGGACGGAATAACCTTTTAAAAACGAAAGGAATCCGTAGCAGCTATAAACAATATAAAACAGACACCGCCTCATTTATAGATTTCTGTAAACTGGTTGCGAAAAAACAATTTTATCCCAAACTAGCAGGCAATCCTGACTATAGACCTTGGATTGAAGCACTAAGTAAAACGGGCTATTCCGAAGTTCCCGCAACGTGGAGAAAACTAATTACAAATGCCATTCTAAAAAACGGGCTAGATAAAGCGGAACGAAACAAAAAGTCAGAGCTCCCTGCGGAGTCGGGCAACCGGAATATTTAACTGTTCACGGTATTTAGCTACAGTTCGGCGAGCAATTTCATACCCCTTTTCTTGTAATTGATCTGTCAGCTGATCATCACTAAGCGGATTTTTTTTATCCTCAAACGTGATCAGATCATTTAATATTCGTTTCACTTCGCGTGTGGAAACCTCTTCACCACTTTCGGTGGTAAGCGCCTCATTAAAAAAATATTTAAGCCGATAGGTGCCAAATTCAGTTTGCACGTATTTACTATTTGCTACACGACTCACTGTTGAGATATCAAGACCCGTTGCCGCAGCAATATCCTTTAAAATCATAGGCCGCAGATCAGCCTCATCCCCACTCAATAAAAATGCACGCTGGTGTTCAATAATAGCGTGCATAGTAAGTAATAACGTATGCTGACGTTGCTGTATGGCATCGATAAACCACTTGGCCGCATCAATTTTTTGTTTGATGAAAGTGACTGCCTCTTTTTGACGTTTATCTTTTTTACTACCCTTTTCATAGTCGCGTAGCATTTCCCGGTATCCCTCGCTTACGCGTAGCTCAGGAGCATTACGACTATTTAACGTCAATTCTAATTTGCCTGCATTGTTGTAGACAAAAAAATCAGGGATCACATAATTCAACTCATTGGTGTCATCCGGTGATTCGCCTCCTGGCTTTGGATTTAGTTTAGTAACAAGTTGAATGATTGCTCGTAACATCTCTTCATCCAACGAAAGTTGCTTTTGAATTTTATCATAGTGTTTACGAGAAAATTCATCAAAATAATCTGTAAGTATTTGAATAGCCAGTTTGACTAACTCTCCTTCGTCTTCTTTTCTTTTTAATTGAAGTAGTAAACACTCTTGCAAATTTCGAGCAGCAACGCCAGGAGGGTCAAATTGTTGAACAAGTGCAATAACAGCCTCCACATCAGCTTCTGTAACAATCAAGTTTTGACGAAAAGCAAGATCGTCTACCATTGCAGATGTTTCGCGACGCAAGTATCCATCTTCATCAATACTTCCCACTATTTGCTCCGCAATAATATGTTGCGTATCGTCCAGATTTAACACCTGCAACTGATCATTGAGTAAATCATAAAAACTAGTACCTGATTGGATGGGATGCTCCCTTTCTTCTGAAAATTCAGGATAATTAGTATCACGAAGTTTGTAATCCGCTTCGTCATCATCGTCTTGGATATAATCACTCACCGAATCGCTCTCATCCATCTCTGCAGGTGTATCTTCTTGCGAAGTATCTAAGGAGTCTAATTCATTTAAAGAAGCATCTGTTTCTTCGGAACGCTCTAACTCCAATTCTAAGGCAGGATTTTCTTCCAACTCCTCTTTGATGCGTGTTTCCAAACTAGCTGTTGGTACCTGCAACAATTTCATCAGCTGAATCTGCTGAGGAGACAGCCGCTGAAGCATTTTTTGTTGAAGCCGTTGTTGCAAGGCCATAAACTAAGTTTACTCTTTTACCACAGTTGTGATGGGAACAGGTTCGCTCTCGATATTGTTCGTTCCCACTGATGTGATATAATACTGATAGGCTTTTCCCTCTTCACGTTGTTGCAGCACCTGCTCAAATCCGTTTGGCTTCACTACAATTGAAAAAATAGTAGACGGCTGATTGATCAACGTAGCAATGGAGCGACCTGCCGGAAAACGATAAATCACATAATACTTTGTAGGCACTTTGCCAGTGTGTGAAGATTTTACAGAAAATGAAATCTCATCTCCTTTTTTAGCAACTCGACTCACTACCGGAGTAGCCGGTTTTTCTTTACTGATCCAATCCATAGGAGGAACTAAGGCAGGATATTTATAATAATTGTTCTGCAAGCTATCGTTCCATCCATTTGGATTTTTATCAAATGACTTGCTGCTGAAATAAATACTACCCTGTACATTGGGATTTTGGCGTAATAACTTCAACTGGTTTGGAAGTTCTGCAGGATTTTTCCATTTGACAGAAGTCTTTTCGTCAACCCGATAGATCCCGTGCCCAATATAGACATGTTTGCCATATGCGTTTTTGCTCCACCAGTCTAATAATTTTTCATAGGCAATTTTATCATGTCCAATCTCCAGATATAATTGTGGTGTCACATAATCAATCCAGCCTTTTTGCAACCAAAGTAAAATATCGGCATATAAATCGTCATAATTAGTTTGACCTGCGCGACTATCACTCCCACGAGGATCTTTATCTTGATTACGCCATACACTAAAAGGAGAAATGCCAAAACGAACTTGTTTCTTTTCTTCTTTTATCGCTTTGCTAATAGCAAGAATAATAGAATCAACATTACTTCTTCTCCAGTCCTCTTTATTTAACGTCGAACCCGAACGAGCGTAAGAGGCTGCATCAGGAAATTCCTTTCCTGCAATTCGATAAGGATAAAAATAATCGTCCATATGAATGGCATCAACGGGATAACGCTTAACAATATCACGCACTACATTTACGACAAATTGCTGCGCATCTTTATTTCCTGGATCAAAATATTTTTTATCGCCATAGACCAAAAACCACTCAGGCTTACGCTTTGTAATATGATCGGCAGCGATCGAAGATTTTCCAATCGTTTGTACCGCACGATAAGGATTTAGCCAGGCATGAAACTCCATTCCTCTTTTGTGCGTTTCTTCAATCATAAA
>DDPN01000042.1:3209-4618 GCA_002342205.1 Chitinophagaceae bacterium UBA2467
TGGTGCTGATCAAGAATGCGAATAAAATCGGCGCGTTGAGCAGCAGGGTCTGTCATACCACCTTTGGGCCAATCGATATTGGCAACACTGGCAATCCAGACACCTCTGAATTCATACTTGGGTTGAGCAGTTACAATAAGAGAGAACAACAGTGACAGGGCTAGCAGGATACGTTGACTTTTCATGCAACAAAAATACGTTATCCTATTGCACTTCGCATTTTATCGAGCAGTTCACTTAGCTGTTCAGCTTCTTTTTCTGTTAAATTATTCAGGATGGCATCCATCTCAGTTTGCTGCGCATCAATACGACTCAATAGCTTTTTTCCTTTTTCTGTAATCAATACATCAACTAATCGACGATCTGTTTCTGCTGTTATTTTTTTAACTAGTCCTTTAACTACCAACCGATCTACCAATCGACTGGTATCACTCATTTTCTCCAGCATCCGATCACGAATCTGTAGCGTAGACAATGGCGTAGGAAAACTCCCTCTTAAAATTCGAAGAATATTGAATTGCTGAGCTGTAATATCTTCTTTGTCAAAAAGAACCTTCATCCGATCGCGCAACCAACCACTGGTGTAGAGTAGATTGATGGCGGCCTTTTGAAAGCTATTTCGAAATTGAGATTGCTGTATGTCTTGTTCGATTCCCACCCAGCAAAGTTAATGTTTAAACATTAAACAATCAGAAGCTCCATCATTCGCCCCAAACTCTTGTTCCCTCGGAGCAGTTGGAACAGATGTCAATATTCTTTCTACCCTGTAGAATTTTATTCCGAAAGGATTGATACGATTCACTGCGCCAGATACTTTCAAAGGATTGATTTCGTAAATCGCCCAACCGATGAGAGGCATCTTTATCAAAGCAACAAGGAGCCACTAGCCCATCCCAGGTAATAACTGGATCATGCCAGAGTCGCCAACAATGATTGGTCAGATTCCCCTTGAACTGAGTACCGGTCGAAGTTTTTTTATACCGACTATATTTTGCATTGACAGGAATAAGCTCATTAGGATCATTCTCGAAATCATAAACCTGCGCCGTTTTAAACCAAATAGCATCTACCCCCATTTCATCAGCTAATTTTTTGGCGTCTTCTAATTGATGTTCATTAGGTTTAACGACCAAAAACTGAAAAATAATAAATGGAGTACGTGATTTTAATTTCTTTTTCCAAGCTACCACTCTTCTGGTTCCTTCCAACACTTTCTGCAAATTCCCTCCTACTCTATATTGCTCATACACCTCTTGTGTAGTTCCATCAATAGAAATAATTAGACGATCCAGGCCGCTCTCAATAGTGCGACGAGCATTGTCTTCGGTTAAATAATGTCCATTTGTAGACGTAGCAGTATAGATTTTTTTGTCTGCCGCATAACGAACCATTTTCAAAAAATCAGGATT
>DDPN01000042.1:4680-7539 GCA_002342205.1 Chitinophagaceae bacterium UBA2467
GTAAAAGAACGCAATCCGCTTGGACATTCCGGACAACGCAGATTACAAGAAGTAGTGGGTTCAAATGAAATAGAAATAGGAAGACCCCATTGAACGGCTTTACCCGTCCACTTACTGTAGTAGTAACTGCAGAGTACTTTGCAAGCATTGATAAACCGACGCCAACTCAATTTTGACAAGAGATTAGTCCAGTCGGAAAGTGGAAAACGATTCATGCAGTCAATCAGTGTTTGCTCACAAATTCAGAGCGATAAATACGAATCAGCAATAGTAATAATGAAATCAACAATGGACCAAAAATCAAACCAATAAAACCAAAAAGACTAAGCCCGGCAATGACACCAAATACAGTGACAAGCGGATGTACATCTCCGATTTTTCGAAGCAACGTAAATCGCAACACATTATCAACTGTTCCAATCACGCCAAAACCAAATACAAACATGGCGATACCCTGCGCAATTTGACCATTAGCAAGAAATATGATGATGAGTGGAATATACGCGAGTGCGGCTCCAATTACGGGAAGCATTCCTGCAATACAGGTTACTCCAAACCAAAAGAAAGGTTCCTGTACGCCAATGAGCCAATAGCCAATAAGACCCACGAGTCCTTGTGCAAAAGCTACCACAGGAATACCCACTGCATTAGCAACCACCATGGAATGAACCTCTTTCTCTAACAACCCCACATTGTCTGCCCGGAAAGGCATGTAAGCCGTCAATGCTTTTTCAAATGCACGACCCTGCATAAACAAAAAGTATAAAATAAAATAGAGAAAGAAAATAGTAGAGAGTGAATTGAAAGTAGCGCCCAACATTTTAGGAAGTAGTGATGCCATCCAAGCTCCTACTTTATTGATATTCTCATCACTCAAAATAACTAGATGATAACGGAGTTCAATTTCAGCTACAACTTGTTTCAAGGAAGCGACTAACTCTCCCGAATGCTCTAACGCGTAAGCAAATTTTCCAGAGAGCATTTGNNGTTAACGCTCCCAATAGGGCGGGTAAAAAAGAAGCTAATTCTCTAAAAAGTATAATACCGATAAAGAGAATCAGGGCAATCAAAAAAACCTGTCGAATTCGATTCGCATCAATAATAGAGTGCATAGGCGCTTAGCTATGATTTAAAATTACGAAGGGAGCACCAGATTAAAGCCCTTTGAATTGAACAATCGAATGTGTTGTATCTTTAACCTCTCTTAGTTATGGCACATTCTTCTATCGCTGATCTTCGCAAAGACTACGCATTACATTCTCTTTCTGAGAAGGATGTTGCAGCAAACCCCTTTGTGCAATTTTCTGCCTGGTGGAAACAGGCTACAGAAGCGGATATAGAAGAAGTTAATGCAATGACATTAGCCACCATTGGCGAAAAGGGTTACCCCGAATCTCGAGTTGTCCTTTTAAAAGGATATGATGAAAAGGGATTTGTCTTTTTTACAAATTATGAAAGTGCCAAAGGGTTGCAACTAAAAGCGCAACCACAATGCTCTTTACTTTTTTTCTGGAAAGAACTAGAGAGACAGATTCGTATTATCGGAACAGCATCCCCCATTTCTGCAACGGAGAGCGATACGTATTATCATAGCAGACCCATCGGAAGTCAAATTGGGGCTTGGGCTTCTCCACAAAGTCAAGTTGTAGAGAGTAAGGAATGGTTGAAAGAGAACTTTGCACAAGTAGAAAAGAAATACCTAGGACAATCATCAATACCCCGTCCTCCACATTGGGGCGGATTTCGAATAGAGCCCATTCGCTTTGAATTTTGGCAAGGCAGACCTAGTCGCATGCACGACCGCATTTGCTACACCCGCGAACAAGAATTGAACTGGAAGATTGAAAGACTCGCTCCTTAAACCGCAAGCTGGTTAATAAAGTCCATCATCTCAGATAAAGAGTATTTGAACTGTATACCCGCAGGGACCTGTTTCTTATAGCTAAGGATTGGATAACCTGAAACGATCAAAGGTGTACCTGTAAAATAATGCGAAGACTTTTCAAGAAACCGCTCCATAGAGAAATTAGATACCGTAGAAGTCAGGTGACAGAAAATATACTCTGGCTTTTTCAGATTCACGATATAGGCTACATCCTTAAACGGAATATTGGCTCCCGCATAAATAACTCCGATATCTTTTGTCTTCATTAAGTAGTAAAGGAATAAAAGACCTAACTCGTGATATTCCCCTTCGGGCAAAAAAAGTAAAATATTCTTTTTAGGGCTAACAGGAATGGGGGTTTTGTCAATTGCCACCATCATTTTCTGACGAATCAAATTCGTAACGAGGTGTTCCTGCGCAGGATTGATGTGACCAGTTAGCCAGAGAATTCCAATTTTTTCTAGAAATGGGAATAACAGCTTCATCATGGAGCGCTCCAATCCCTTTAATGCAATGTGTTCAGAAATGATTTTGTCTAATCTTTCTACATTTAGATCGATCATTTCTTTCAACAACTCGTTTACATTCCGCTCTTGGATGGCGTCTGTATCAGATAGGGAAAGAATTCGCTGACCAATTTCCTCAGGGGTCATTCGATCAATGTGCGAGATCTTAAACCCATACTTATTCAGCAGGGAAATATTAAGTACAGTCTTTAGCTCTTCGTTGGAGTAATAGCGAATATTAGTCTCCGTACGCTGTGGCTTTAGAAAGTTGTAACGCTGCTCCCAGATCCTAATCGTGTGCGCCTTGACCCCGGAGAGGTTCTCCAAATCCTTTATGGTAAACGCGTTCATGTCTATACTACAATCTCCGTTCAAAAAAGTTCTGTCAAATTCTATCGGGGCTGCAATATAATCACAGGTTGTTGATTGTCAATAGAACTAATTATCGGCATTTCGAGTAGCCGGGCG
>DDPN01000042.1:7594-8386 GCA_002342205.1 Chitinophagaceae bacterium UBA2467
TACGTTCTAATTCGTACTGGTGCACCAGCCCCCCTAATTCGCGCAAAAAAGGAAAGCCGATTGTTTCTTCATCATACTTAGAATCATTCACCACCCCATCACTATTTACGTAGAGAGTTGCAGATAAAAAGTAGTCGATTCCTTCAACAGTATCTATCACATAGGATACATCCGTCAAAAATCCATAGGCCCACCCTACCTTATTAAAAACACGAACCCCTGCAGGCATTTGGTGTGTAGAATCGTTAAAAAAGAATTTTACATAGCTATCATAGTAAACAGCCGTATCGTATTTGGGAAAAGTTGTTTCAGAGGGATATTGAGAAAGATATTGAAGCAGAAATAATCGGTCTTTTTCGCTGATATCAAATCGACTTTTTTGAGGAACAGACGCAGGAAAAATAATAGCCTGCAACATTTTTTGCATGTCGATTAGTGAAATAGAATTGTGCCGAGTAAAATCAAAAGGACCTTGCACTAGTTTTTCATTGCGATCAATGTGCGCATCCCCTATGAGAATAGGAGCGGGAAATAAAAAGCTATCGGTATTGTAACCCGCCTCTTGAAAATAGATCTGTTGATTGTTCTTATCATAAAACCGAATTGCATTGGTGTGGCGGTTTTGTTCCTCAGTGTACCCCATAAACTGGCGTGTAATTCGAGTAGAGGTATATCCCTTTTGCTGGAGTATTTTATTGATAGGACCCTGCCCCATGAATTGATACAAACGGTTATAGGGATCATTTTCACTGATCAAAAAAGCACGTTTGATCAAATGTGCAATAGTCACAG
>DDPN01000038.1:0-3200 GCA_002342205.1 Chitinophagaceae bacterium UBA2467
TCCTCACCTGTAGATTGTTTTGCATTTCCTGGATTTGTGCCAGCCTATATTCGACCTTTGTTTTGTGAAGGAAAAGGGCCTTTCCGTTGGGCTGCTTTAAGTGGAGATCCTGCTGATATAGCAGTGACTGACGAAGTGATTTTATCATTATTTCCTGAAAACAAAGGATTAGTCAGATGGATGAAGATGGCAAAAGAGAAAATTGCTTTTCAGGGACTTCCTGCAAGAATTTGTTGGTTAGGTCAGGGAGAAAGAGAAAAAGCTGGTTTGGCATTTAATGAATTAGTGCGCACTGGTCGAGTAAAGGCTCCAATTGTAATTGGTAGAGATCACTTGGACACAGGAAGTGTAGCAAGTCCAAATCGCGAAACTGAATCAATGTTAGATGGAAGTGATGCGGTTGCAGATTGGCCCGTTCTAAATGCCTTAGTCAATACAGCTGGAGGTGCTAGCTGGGTTAGTTTGCATCATGGCGGTGGAGTAGGCATGGGATTCAGTATTCATGCGGGTATGGTAATTGTTGCAGATGGCACAGATAAGGCTGCTGCTAGACTTTCACGTGTGCTTCGTAATGACCCTGGAATGGGGGTTGTAAGGCATGCTGACGCAGGTTATGAGATTGCCAAACGAGTTTTGAAAGAACAAGGCCTAGATATTACGGCTCGAGTAAAATAATTCATGTAAAAAAGTTGGCTATGGTTTTGCATAGGGAAGCCGATCAATTTTCTGAACATTGTAATAGCCGTCTATTCCTAACGAAGTAATACTTTTTGCCTTCTCAAGATCAATGAATCCATCGTCTTCAATCCATTCTTTTGAAACAAATGCATCTGTAATTGTTCCAATCACCAAAAATGTTCTATTCAATTTTATTGGTATGATTTCTACTAATTGAAGCGCATATTGTATAACGCTTTCCCCTACAAAAGGGCTTGAAATAGAAGGGCGCCATAGCGGAGTTAATCCTGTTGTATCAAATTCACTGATTTCAGAGGGATACTTTGCACTTGTTTGATGCGCTTTTTTGTAAAAGCTTTCTTGAATGTGATTGATCGTGTAAGTTCCTGTTGACTCAATATTTGCAATAGTATGTGGGGCAGCTTCAAGTGGACGGTTGATAAACCCAATTAAGGCGGGATCTGCACCCAAATGAATAATGTTGCTGAAAATAGCCAGATTGGGTTGCCCCTGCTTATTGGATGTACCAATTAGGCTAACACTTTTAAAACCGCTTAGTGAATTGATGAAATTTGCTCTGTAAATCCGACTCCATTGGTTAAAGTCAGTATGATTAAAATGTTGCATCATACTTATTTAACAACAAAAGATTAAAAAAGTTAAGATATTGTTTCGATCAGATAATTTTGAAACATGGCGTGGCTATCAATAAGGGGGGTAGAAAAACAGTACGATGGAAATCCAGTTTTAAAAAACCTGAGTTTTTCATTGGATCGAGGGGTACAGCTAGGCATTGCAGGTGCTACTGGTTCTTCAAAAACAACGCTTCTTCGAATTATCGCTGGGCTTTTACAAGCTGATGGGGGTTCTGTTTGGTTAGACGGTAAAAGAATTGAAGGGCCAGACGAGAAATTAATCCCTGGTCATCCTTCGATAGGATTTCTTAGCCAGCATTTTGAATTGCGTAACAATTATCGGGTTATAGAAGAGTTGGAAGTCGCATCTGTGCTTACGAAAGAAGAAGAGGAAAAGCTATACTCATTATGTCAAATCTCTCACCTTCTTTCTAGAAAAACTACCTCTTTATCTGGCGGGGAGAGACAACGCATTGCCTTGGCAAGAGTTCTTTTAAAAAGTCCAAGTCTTTTGCTGCTGGATGAGCCTTTTTCCAACTTGGATCCAGACCATAAGCGCACAATGAAGCAGGTGCTCAAGAAAATCTCTCATGAATTTGGGATCACAACCATTTTGGTATCGCATGATGGCGCTGATTTGTTGTCTTGGGCTGATTCCTTGCTATTGATGCACGAGGGTCAAATAATTCAGGAGGGATCACCGCAAATGCTTTATCAAAATCCAATAAATGAGTATGTCGCTGGCTTACTAGGCAACTATACAAGGATTGATAAAAATGATCCTCCAACGTTAGTTGGCTTTTTTGAAAACAACTATAATCTTCAAAATTTTCCATTATTCATCAGGCCTGAACATCTTGTGTTTGACAATGCAACATCTAGACATTTAGAAGTAAAGGTTGGCAACAGTTACTTTATGGGTAATTATTTTCTAGTTGAGGTAGAAGTAGGGGAAAAGGTAATCCTAGTGCAGACGAACCAACTTTTCTATAAGCCTGGTGATACTGCCTTTGTCAGATACTTGTAATTGCAGGAGTTAAAGAATTCCGGATACTGAAGTCCTTGCCTTAATCGTTAAGGTTATAGGAAACTTTTTAAGGATTATTCTTCCACATTTTCTGGGTATACATGTGAATAACTGTCCAAAATTACGCCTCTAAAATCTGCCTAATTAACTCTAAATTCGCCCTTTAAGTTTAAAACTGATAAAGCTGTGAGGCTAAAGACATTAGAAATCAAGGGGTTCAAGAGTTTTGCTGATAAAACAGTCATCAATTTTGATGATAGTGTTACGGGGATAGTGGGACCGAATGGATGTGGTAAATCAAATATTGTAGACAGTATTCGATGGGTAATAGGAGAGCAAAAAATAAGCCATCTGCGAAGCGAGAATTTAGATAGTCTTGTTTTTAACGGCTCAAAAACCAGATCTGCCAGCGGTTTGGCCGAAGTAAGTCTAACATTTGAAAACACCCGCAATCTTCTTCCAACCGAATTTAACACTGTTACCATCACTCGAAAGTTTTACAAGAGTGGCGAAAGTGAGTATCGTCTAAATGATGTTCAGTGCAGACTGAAGGATATTCAGAATCTATTCATGGATACCGGAGTTAGTACAGACAGCTACGCGATTATTGCCTTGGATATGGTGGATGACCTTATCAAAGACAAAGACAATAGTCGCCGCAAAATGCTGGAACAAGCGGCTGGTATTTCGATTTATAAAACAAGAAAAAAAGAAGCCAAGTCAAAACTAGAAGCAACTGAACAAGACTTGGCTCGTATTGAAGACTTATTATTTGAGATTAACAATCAGCTAAAATCATTAGAGAGTCAAGCCAAAAAAGCTGAAAAATATCACGAGATCAAAAAAGAATATCGTGAAGT
>DDPN01000038.1:3350-10826 GCA_002342205.1 Chitinophagaceae bacterium UBA2467
TTGGAAGGTGAAAGGGTGCGATTTTTAGAAACGGAGAAAGCGTTGCAACAATTGCAACATGAGTTTAATGAACTCCAGCAGACTTTACGAGGTAAAGAGAATGATAAAAACCTTGCTGTACAGCGAATTGAATATCTAAGTGAGAAATTAAATGGCCTACAGCAATTTTTGGATCGTGCTGCTGGTCAGCAAAAAGGGATGCTTGAAAGTATTGCCTTTACTGAAAAGCAAATTGGAGAGGAGGAAAAGGTCATCCAAGGACTTGAACTCGACTTACAAAAACTTTCTCAGTCCGTTCAAGAAAAGTCGCTGAATTTAGAAAATTCCAGAAAAGAGGTTGACAGAATCAGGCAGTCTTTTCAGCAAACCCAGCGTGATCAATTTGATGCAGAAAAGAAAGTGGCGGTTGCAGATACTTCCGTGGCCAATTTACAAAGAGCTTTACAGCAGCAAATTACTGAGCAGGAACAGCGTACCCAGCAGATAGCTTCCTTAAATGAAGAAAGAGAGAATAAGGAGAAGGAATTAGCGATCAAAAAAACGGATCTTGAACAGCTTCAGCAGCATCAAGAAAAAACGAAAGAGCAAATTCTTCAAACGCAATCAATTTTAGAGCAGTTACGAAGTGAGTTGGCCGAAGAGAGTAGAAAATTAGATGCGAAGAAAAACGAACATGATCTGCTAAAAAGTATGATTGATTCAATGGAGGGATATCCTGAATCAGTTAAGTTTTTGCATAATAACCCAGAGTGGAAGTCTGGTATTCCCATTCTTTCTGATGTGATTTATGTAAACGAGGAATATCGTCAGGCATTAGAAAATGTCTTAGAGCCATTCCTTAGCTACTACGTTGTTGACAATCTATCAGAAGGTCTTGCTGCTGTTCACTTATTGGACAAGCAAAAAAAAGGAAAGGCAAATTTTTTCTTACTCGATCAAATTAATGCTTCTGCCGAAAATACGGTTACGCATTCTCTTTCGGGGGCTATTTCGGCTTTGAATGTGATTGAGGTAGAGGAGCGTTATAAAAAACTGGCTATACATCTTTTAGGGAATGTCTTTGTTGCAGAGAATGAAGATGTTTTGGAAAATAGTAATGGCTTTGTTGTTATTGAAAAGCAGGGTCGTTATGTAAAGGGTAAGTACTCCCTTTCTGGAGGAAGTGTAGGCTTATTTGAGGGAAATAAAATCGGTCGTGTTAAAAACCTTGAAAAGCTGGAAGCAATCGTACAAACGCAAGAGAAAGTTGTCGAGGATTTGCGAGCTGCTATCCAATCGCGTCATAACGAAGTAATTGCTTTTAATGAGGATCTACGTGAAAATACGTTGCGTCAGCGTGAGACAGAAATTCAGCAGTTAACGAATGCTGTATTTGCTCTGCAAAACAAAGTTGAAAATCTTCAAGCTGCGCAGGATACAGGTGTGCAACGCCAATCGGAGTTAAACACTCAAATTGAGCAAACAAACGCTTCTGTAGCTACTGTTCGTACATTGTTTCAACAATTGAATGAGCAACTACAATCAAGTCAGCTTGCTTTACAAAAGGCCGAAGAAGAATATCGGAATTTTGAAGCTGCACAAGCAGAGGCAACAAGGATTTATAATGAGTTCAACCTAACTGTATCCCGCCAACAAAGCAAAATTCAATCTTTACGGCAGGAGCTTGATTTTAAGAATACACAGTTGAGCGATTTAAGCGCACAAATGCTGGATAGTGAGAAGCAATTAAAAGAAGCCGCGGATTCACTAAGTCAATCAACTGAGTCACTTCAGTTAATTGAACAGGGATTGCATGAGTTGTTAACTAGAAAAGAAGAGGAGGAAAAGCGATTAAATGTTGCAGATCAAGCTTACTATAACTTTAGAAATGAACTTGCCGAAAAGGAGAGTGCAATTAGACACCTTAGTAAAGACAAGGAGCAGGTTGAGTTTTTACTAGCTGCATTAAAAGATAAGTTGAATGAACTCAAGTTGCAGTTAGCAGGAATGAAGGAACGAATGAGTGTTGAGTTTAGAATTGATTTAGAAGAGATTTTAGGCGAAGGCAGGACAAGTGATACTGCTACTGAGGAACTACAAGCCTCTGTGGATAGAATGAAGAAACGGTTGGAGAACCTAGGGGAAGTGAATCCTACTGCCATTGAGGCCTTTACGGAAATGAAGAAGCGATATGATTTCATTGTCGAGCAGAAAACGGATTTGGTCTCAGCGAAAGACAGTTTACTAAAGACAATTGAAGAGGTTGAGGCAACGGCGAACCAAAAGTTTTTGGATACATTTGAGCAGGTTAGAAATCATTTTAAAAATGTTTTCAAAACGCTATTTACTGAGGATGACCAGTGCGATCTTGTATTAGAAGATCCAACAAATATTGCAGAAAGTGGAATAGATGTTGTTGCTAAACCTAAGGGAAAGCGCCCAACTTCATTAACACAGTTAAGTGGAGGGGAGAGGACACTAACTGCTACAGCATTATTGTTTGCGATCTATCTGATTAAGCCTGCTCCATTCTGTATTTTGGATGAGGTGGATGCGCCATTGGATGATGCTAACGTTGGAAAATTCACTAATATGATTCGTCAGTTCAGTGAAAACTCCCAATTTATTATTGTTACGCACAATAAAACAACAATGAGCACGGTTGATGTGATATATGGTGTTACCATGCAAGAGCCAGGAGTTAGCAAACTGGTTACGGTGGATTTCAGAAGTTTACAATGATATAACTGTCCTTTCATGCGGACAATCATCGGAGTTTGGCTATTTGTCTTAATTGCACCTGTTCAATCAATGGGGCAAGGGCTACCCGAGGGTTTATTTATTGGTGCCAGAGCCCCTGAGTTCAAGAGTGTCGATCAATTTGGTCATACCATCCAGTTGCGTGAGCAAGCAAAGAAAAATCCGGTGGTTCTTGTTTTTTATCGAGGTAGTTGGTGTCCGCATTGCATGCGTCTTTTAGCCCGAATACAAGACTCACTTTCTTTTTTTACACAAAAATCTGTTTCTGTCATCGCTATTTCTCCCGAATCGGAAGAGAGTTTAGCAAAAACAATGGAAAAGTCAAAAGCTGGATATCCGCTTGTAAGAGATACTGGTCTTGCAATAGCCAAAAAATATGATTTGGCTTATGTTTTATCAGAAAATCAACTGGCTCGCTACAGAAGTGGTGGTATCGATTTGAATAAAATAAATGCGCCCAACCCTCCATTATTAACTGTGCCAGCTGTTTTTATTGTTGGTAAAGATTACACGATTACTTACCGCTTTTTTGATCCCGAACATCAAAAGCGAATTAACGTCAAAGATATTTTAGCACAGCTGTGAATTAATCGTAAGCCAACTACTATTCTATCTCGTTAGCTGAATCGTTATATTTGTGTTTTAGCACTATGGCAACTGAAAAAGAAAAAAAAATAGCTGAGTATACTGAAGATAGTATCCAGTCATTGGACTGGAAACAACATATTCGACTTCGACCAGGAATGTATATTGGAAAACTGGGCGATGGTTCATCCCCTGATGATGGCATCTATGTATTAATTAAGGAGGTGATTGATAATTGTATCGATGAGTATACAATGGGGTATGGAAAAGCTGTTGATCTTACCATTGAAAATAAAGTCGTAACTGTTCGAGATTATGGAAGAGGAATTCCTTTGGGTAAGGTAGTGGATGTTGTAAGTAAGATTAACACCGGGGCTAAATACGATAGTAAAGCCTTTCAAAAATCAGTAGGATTGAATGGAGTTGGTACTAAGGCTGTCAATGCATTAAGTACTGCTTTTAAGGTTACTGCTGTGCGAGATGGAAAAGAGAAAACAGCGGAATTCGAAAGAGGAGAACTTGTTAAAGAACATAAAGAATCAAAAACAGATGCCCCCAATGGAACGCTGGTTAGTTTTTTACCCGATGACACTGTTTTCAAGAATTTCAAATATGTAAATGAGTTCATTGAGAGTCAGCTTTGGAATTATGCTTTTTTGAATGCCGGTTTAAAATTAAACTTCAACGGTAAAACTTTTGTTAGTAAAAATGGTCTCTTAGATCTTTTGCAGCGAAAAACGAATGAAGATGAAATTCGTTATCCGATTATTCATTTGACAGGTGAAGATATAGAGGTTGCAATTTCTCATACGAATGAATATGGTGAAGATTTGTACAGTTTTGTTAATGGACAGCATACAACACAAGGAGGTACGCATCAGCAAGCTTTTAGAGAAGCGTATGTAAAGACGATCCGTGATTTTTTCAAAAAGGATTATGATGCCTCTGATATTCGAACCGGGATCGTTGCAGCTATTTCCGTACGAGTAGTGGAGCCTGTTTTTGAGTCGCAGACTAAAACAAAATTGGGGTCAGTTAATGTTGATGTTGATGGCCCCTCTATGCGTCAATTTGTAGGTGATTTTCTTTCTCGCGAGTTGGACAACTATTTACATAAACATCCAGCTGTTGCAGAAGCGCTAAAGAAACGGATTGAGCAGAGTGAGCGTGAGAGAAAGGAGCTGGCTGGTATTAAGAAATTAGCAAATGAAAGAGCTAAGAAAGCCAATTTGCATAACAGAAAACTAAGGGACTGTCGTTTTCACCTAAATGAAGAACCGCCTACCAAGGGCAAGGATGAGTTTTTAGCTAAGCAAGGCGAAACAACCATCTTTATCACAGAGGGAGATAGTGCTAGTGGTTCAATTACAAAGGCTAGAAATGTTGAAACGCAGGCTGTTTTTAGCTTACGTGGTAAACCCCTTAACTGTTTTGGATTGACTAAGAAAGTGGTTTACGAAAATGAAGAGTTTAATTTATTGCAGCATGCTTTAAATATAGAGGAAGGTTTAGAGGGATTGCGTTACAACAATGTTGTAATAGCGACAGATGCAGACGTGGATGGTATGCATATTCGACTTTTATTAATGACATTTTTTCTTCAGTTTTTCCCAGATTTGGTTAAGCATGAGAAAGTGTATGTATTAGAAACACCACTTTTCCGGGTGCGTAATAAGCAAGAAACCATTTATTGTTACAATGAAGTGGAGAAGCAGCAAGCAATGAAAAAATTGGGAGGTAAGCCTGAAGTGACTCGTTTCAAAGGTCTCGGTGAGATTAGTCCCGATGAATTTTCGCAGTTTATTGGTCCTGATATGCGCAAACAACTGATGCGTTTAGAACAGGGTGATCATATCCAACAGCTTTTGGAGTATTATATGGGAAAAAATACTCCAGATCGTCAAGATTTTATAATACAGAATCTTAGAATTGAAATGGATAAGGTAGAGGAAACAGTATAACCGGTGCGGCATGTTTGATTTTCATCAAGACAGAAAAAGATATTTTGAGATTCAATATTTGAATGCCAAAGACTATGTCATTCCATTTATTGAAAAAGTATTTCCAATTAAGAGGGGATTTCGAGTGCTCGAAATTGGAGCGGGTGAGGGTGGTGTGTTGCGCGCGTTTATTGAAAAAGGTTGCACTGCTGTTGGTGTGGAGTTAGATCCTCGGCGTGTTGAGTGGGCCTGTGGGTTTTTATGGGAGGAAATTGGGAGAGGGTCACTTCATTTTGTAGAAAAAGATATTTACAAGACCGATATTGAAGTTGATCTCAAGGGTAAATTTGATCTGATTCTATTAAAAGACGTGATTGAGCATATTCATGACCAGCCACGACTTCTTAGACTCATGAAATCAATGTTATTGCCTGGGGGGCATATATTTTTTGGCTTTCCCCCTTGGCAGATGCCATTTGGAGGACATCAACAAATTGCGCACTCTTCAATATCCAGATTGCCCTACATTCATCTGCTTCCTTTGTCACTTTATCGGAGTATTTTATCTTGGAAGAAAGAGCCGGTGGCTGACTTATTGGAAATTAGAGAAACAAGAATTTCGATTGAAAAATTTGAACGTATTTCTCGAGAAGCTGGCTACTCAATTCTAACCAAAGAACACTATTTGATAAATCCGATCTATCAATGGAAATTTGGATGGAAGCCGCGTGTTCAGTTCAGATTAATTCGGTGGATTCCTTATGTTCGAAACTTTTTTACAACCTGTGTTTATTATTTAATTCGACCTGAAAAAATTAACTGATGCTGCATATTTTATTTAACCTTCCTGATCGTACTCTTTTTGAAGAGGTACAGCAACTAGATGAGTCACTCCACGGTCCTATTTTTGTAATCAGAGATGATTTTGCCGTGGGTCCGTTGCTTCAGTTAGATACTCCTGAGGGGTGGTTAGCTAGGCTGAATTGGTGGAAGTCCTGTTATGAGAAATCTGCTTATCATGAAATGCCACAACCCGATTTTGATGACCGGGCTACTGTGGAACAAATAAAAAACTGGCTGACTGAAAATCCTGCTGATACCTGCTGGATATGGATGGCGCAGAATCAACATGATGTTGCTGGCTATTTTTGGCTGATTGGTCAACTCACTGACTTTCAGGGAAGGGTGATGGTTTTATACCTTAATAATTTACCTTTTATCAACGAAAAGGGACAATTGTTTTATCCAAACTGGTTGAGCGAAATACCTGTTCGCGAATTTTTGAAAGCTAAGAAGTTGGCACGTCCTGTTACAACCAGTGAGTTTGAAATTGATCCAGATGAGTGGAAAAAGTTGGCAGAAGAAAATAAAGTTATTCGTATTCTGGAAGGGGGTAAAAAACTTACGAGTAAGGAGGATAGTTATTTTGATGCAGAATTAAAAAAGTACATCACGAAAGATTGGCAGCGTATTAATAGAATTTTATCAAATGCACAAGGTAAAATGAAGGTGAAAACCGGTGATGTTTTCTTGATGTCTCGCTTATGGGAAATGGTACATGCTGGTCTTTTGGAACTAAATGGAAGCTGGGATAAAGGTTGGAAAGAAACAGAAATACGTAAGTTGCTATCTGATACCGTAGGTGAACTAGAAGTAAATTAAATTAAAGAAGTATGGCCACTGGCAAGAAAAATATAAATTTTCTACTTGATACGCGTGAAAATGGAATTTTGGGCCAATATAAAAATTGGTTTTTGGATTATGCTTCCTATGTGATTTTGGAACGTGCTGTACCGGCTGTAGAAGATGGATTAAAGCCAGTTCAACGTCGCATCCTGCATGCGATGAAAGAAATGGATGATGGGCGTTTTAATAAGGTTGCCAATGTAATTGGGCAAGCCATGCAGTATCATCCACATGGTGATGCAAGTATCGGTGATGCTTTGGTTAATCTTGGACAGAAGGATCTTTTAATTGATACACAGGGAAATTGGGGTGATGTAAGGACGGGGGATGATGCAGCGGCATCCCGATATATTGAGGCACGCTTAAGCAAATTTGCCCTTGAAGTTGCTTTTAACCCCAAAACAACGGATTGGCAATTGAGTTATGATGGAAGAAAAAATGAACCTGTAACGCTTCCAATGAAATTCCCCCTACTATTGGCGCAAGGGGCCGATGGAATAGCAGTGGGGCTCTCTACAAAAATATT
>DDPN01000038.1:10899-24923 GCA_002342205.1 Chitinophagaceae bacterium UBA2467
GATTTTCAAACTGGGGGAATGGTGGATGTTACCGAATATCAACAGGGTAAAAGAGGAGGTAAGGTTAAAGTGCGTGCTCACATTGAAGAATTGGATAAGCGAACCCTGGTGATTCGAAGTGTACCTTATGGGGTGACAACAACACAGTTGATGGAGTCAATTGTGAAGGCAAATGACCAGGGTAAAATAAAAATTAAAAAAGTTACTGATAACACAGCAGCACAGGTTGAAGTACAAGTTGACCTGGTCGCTGGCATCTCTCCTGACATTACTATTGATGCGCTTTATAAGTTTACCGACTGTGAAGTATCAATTTCTCCTAATGCTTGTGTGATTGCAGCTCAACGTCCTCAGTTTTTAAGTGTGCAGGAGTTGCTTAAATTATCCGTAGATCGCACACAGGAATTGCTTAAGCAAGAATTATTAATTCGTCAAGCAGAGCTAAAAGAAAAATGGCATTATACCTCCCTTGAAAAGATATTTTTTGAAGAAAAGATTTACAAGGAGCTAGAGAAAAAACACGAGGATTGGGAAAAAGTGTTAGTAGCGATTGAGAAGGCCTTTGAGCCTTTTGTAAAGAAGCTAAAACGAGAAATTACGCGCGAGGATGTACTCAAGTTGACAGAGAAACCCGTACGAAGAATCTATAAACTGGACATCGCTGAACTCGATGAACAAATTAAACAACTTGAACAAGAGCTGAAACAGATTAAGCATCATCTGGACAATCTTGTTGAGTTTGCCATTTCCTATTATGAGAATCTTCAAAAAAAGTATGGAAAAGGTCGCGAACGGAAAACCGAAATCAAAGAGTTTGAGGTAATTCAAGCGAAACAAGTTGCAATCGTTAATACCAAGCTATATGTCAATCGGGAAGAAGGTTTTATTGGGACTTCGCTGCGAAAAGATGAGTTTTTATTTGATTGTTCTGATTTAGATGATATCCTAGCTATTACGCGATCTGGAATTTTAAAGGTGGTTAAAGTTGCTGATAAAACATTTATTGGTAAGGATATTATTCATGTGGCTATTTTCCATAAAAATGATGAGCGTACTACTTACAATATGATTTACGCTGATGGGAAGGCTGGCGTGAGTTATGCAAAGCGATTCAATGTTACTGGGGTTACACGAGATAAAGAATATGATCTTACTAAAGGAGAGGATAAAAGTAAGGTTCATTATTTGAGTGTGAATGCAAATGGGGAAGCAGAGATTGTAAAAATTCTTTTATCTGCTGGTTGCGCGGCACGAATTCGCGAATTTGATTTTTACTTTGAAGAACTTGCTATCAAAGGCAGAAATAGTATAGGTAATCAGGTAACAAAATATCCAATTCGTAGTATAAAATTTAAGGAAGCAGGTAAGGCTACTCTTTCGTCTACTCGTTCACTTTGGTTTGACGAACAGTTTGGTCGATTAAATAATGAGGGTAAAGGCCAGCTATTAGGTGCTTTTGAACCTGCCGAGCAACTATTAGTTATTTATAATGACGGATACTATGAAGTCTGTGACCAAGAACTCACGCAAAAATTTGATGCAGAAAAAGTTCTTTTGATTGAAAAGTTTAATCCTGACTCCATTTTAACAGCTGTTTACGTGGATATGGATAAAAAGCAATATCTCGTTAAACGATTCAAAATTGAGACATCCACCCTTCGTACTAAGTTTTGTTTTATAAAAGAGGGGGAGGGCAACTATGTAGAGGCGGTTACTACCGATGTTGAACCGATTTTGTCTATGCAACAGGGTCGGGGAGCTCAGTTAAGAAAAGCTAAATTAAAATTGTTGAAGATCGCTCCCGTTTCTGGTTGGAAGACTGTGGGTACAAAACTGGCTGATTACAGTAAGTCTACTGAAATGGAATGGGTTAAGTCTTCTGCTTCTAGCGAAAAGCTCCCTGAACTTTTTTAGGTTTATTTCAATTAGAAGCTAGACCTCGTCGAATTTCTCTTTCGGCTTCTTTTCGTTTGAGGGATTCTCGTTTGTCTGCCAGCTTTTTACCTCTGGCTAAACCAATTTCTACTTTTACGAGTTGCGAATCTGAGAAAAAGATACGCAGTGGGATTAGCGTTAAACCCTTTTCTTTCAGTTTTGATTGAATTTTATTTATCTCTCTTTTTTGTAAAAGTAGTTTTCTGTCTCTCAATGGGTCATGATTGTTTGCCGTTCCATGTGTATAGGGTGCAATATGCAGCGATTTAATCCAGGCCTCTCCCTCAATGATTATGCAATAAGCATCATTAAAGCTAGCCTTTCCTTCACGCAGGGACTTAACTTCAGTACCCAGCAATTGGATACCAGCAGTATACCTTTCCTCAATGAAGTAGGAATGACTGGCCTGTCGATTTTGCAATGCTATCATGAAACGCTGAAGTGAGTGATCAGCTTAGAAAGTTTCTCTTTTAGTTCTATACGTGGAACAATAAAGTCTAGGAAACCATGTTCAAGGATAAATTCACTTCGTTGGAAACCTTCAGGAAGGTCTCTTTTGATTGTTTCTTTTATCACACGTGGGCCTGCAAATCCAATCAAAGCTCCTGGCTCCGCGATGTTAACATCGCCTAACATTCCAAATGAAGCAGAAATTCCTCCAAACGTTGGATCCGTCAAGAGTGAGATATAAGGTAATTGAGCGTCGCTTAGCTGAGACAATTTTCCGCTAGTCTTCGCTAATTGCATAAGAGAAAAGGCGCTCTCCATCATTCTGGCACCACCACTTTTTGAAATAACTAGGTAAGGAAGCTTGTGTTCAATGCAATAGTCTACTGCTCTCGAAAACTTTTCTCCCATAACACTTCCTAGTGAACCACCAATGAATTCAAAATCCATACAAGCGATAACTAATCCCTTTCCGTTGATTAGTCCTGTCGCCACGCGCATAGAATCAGTCAAATCAGTTTTATTCCAAATTTCTTCTAATCGCTTTTGATAAGGCTTTAAATCTGTAAAGCCAAGCTTGTCTTTGCTTCTAATGTTGCTAAATAACTCGGTATAAGCTCCATTGTCAAAAAGTAATTGAAAATACTCTTCGCTTCCAATCCGAAAATGGTAATTGCATTTTGGGCAGACATGAAGGTTTTCTTCTAATTCTAGTGCGACAGTTATAAGTCCACATTCAGGACATTTATTCCATAATCCTTCTGGTGTTTCTTTCTTTTCAGAAGTTTTGGTATTGATGCCCTTTTTAATTCTCCTAAACCAGCTCGACTTTCCTTCACCAGATTGCCCACCTTCACCGGTCAGGTTAGCGTCCACATCTTCAAATTTTTTTGCCATACACGTAGTTAGGGTACAAATATAGTAAAGCAGTTACTTTTTGCTTCTTTATCACTATTTGTTAAAAGCCTTTGGTCTTTTTGGGCTGAGTAATAGGCTTTTGCGAAGAGGGCACTTCATTTTTATTGGCTGCTATTATTTTTCTTTCGCCTTTGTAGGTTGATGCTAAGCGAACTGCTTCATAGGCGTTAATTATTCCCCCCGTCCTGGATAAATTAAGCATCGTTGTGGGCGTTCCAGTGCCAGGTGTACGCACCGTGTCAGAAACAAGTATACCTGAGCGTTCTATCACTTCTTTCAATTGTATAGCGGATAAGGTGGGGAAGTACTCTAGCAATAATGCTGCAAGTCCTGCTACAACGGGAGATGCCATACTAGTGCCTTGCAAAAATTGATACGTATTACCGCCAGGAATTGTAGAATAGATTTTAACACCAGGAGCAAAAACATCTACTTCGTTTTTACCATAATTGGAGAACCCAGCGGTAATACCACCCGCAGTTGGGTCACCACTTGCTCCAACTGTAATCCAATTAGCTGCTTTTTTAGAATCAAGGAAATTGGGTGTTGGAAAATTAAAGGTGGTATCCAGATTTTTTCCATCGTTTCCTGCTGCATGAACTAAGAGCACATCTTTAGAAGCTGCATAAGCAACTGCTTCGTCGATCCATTTTTTTTCTGGTGAATAGCTCTTGCCAAAACTCATATTGATGATTTGTGCACCATTGTCTACTGCGTATCGGATTGCGAGCGCAATATCTTTATCATGCTCATCACCATCAGGTACTGCACGCAGTGTCATAATTTGTACATTATCTGCAATACCATCCATTCCTTTTCCATTTCCTCGGGTGGCCCCAATTATACCACTTACATGGGTTCCGTGCATGGCGGCAGAAAGTGAGACCATCAAATTATTATTTCCATAAAATCGATCATTTTTGTCATCATAGTTGTCTTTTACTATTTCTGATCGGTAGGGGTAAGGTGCTTGATCTGCTGCTTTTGTTTTTGTCTCCTGTCCTTCTATGTAGGATCCAAATTCACCTAAAAAACTAGCGTTGGTGGATTCCAACGCATCATTGTTTAGCATTAGATTGTAGAGCGCGTTTTTAGCACGCTTTTGATCTGGTTCAGTAGGAGAGAAGGTAGAAAGTTCTTTACCTAAAAAGGTGTCTCTCCCCAGTGCTCTTTTTAAAATACTATCACTTTTCAAAAGATTTGTGTAGACCCTTTTCATCATAACTAATTCAGCACCTGCTTGACTTTCAGTGGTGATTTCTTGCTTGGCACGCTTCCACATTTCGTATTTCGCGTAACCTTCTGCCGAAAATTTAACAAGAGTGGGATCTATGTTCTCTAGCTCATTTTTAAAACGGTGGTAAACCCGCGCTGCTTCGTATGAATCTTTCTCAACATTTCTGCCATCCTTTCCTCCAATAAAATTCCACCCATGTATATCATCTATATAGCCATTATTGTCATCATCTTTTGAATTACCAGCAATTTCTTTTGAGTTAGTCCATAAAACAGATTTCAAATCTTCGTGTGTAGTATCAATTCCAGAATCAATTACTGCCACGATTACTGGTTTGCTTTTTCGATTGGTGGCCTTTAAAAAAGAATAAGCCTTGTCAAGACTAATTCCCCAATATCCACTATCCGTTTTATCTAATAAGTGCCAACCTTTTGGAGTTTCCTTTGGTACAGTTTGAGCAAAAATTGGTTGAAGCTGAAGTAATAGAAAGACATATGAAAAAAGAGACAGATTTAGTAATGCTTTTAGTTTCATAATAGATTTTTTTAAAGTTCAAATTGTATTCCTTGCGCAAGTGGTAAGTTGGTGCTGTAATTAATCGTATTTGTTTGTCTTCTCATATATATTTTCCAGGCATCACTTCCGCTTTCGCGGCCTCCGCCTGTTTCCTTTTCACCACCAAATGCACCTCCTATTTCTGCTCCACTGGTGCCAATGTTAACATTAGCAATACCACAGTCACTCCCTTCGGCACTTAAAAAAAGTTCTGCCTCTCGAAGATTGGTTGTCATTATTGAAGAAGAAAGACCTTGTGGCACTTCGTTTTGTATAGCAATAGCCTCGTTTAAATCATGATAGCGAATTAAATATAGAATGGGTGCAAAGGTTTCTTGATGTACAATCGATAAATCATGTTTTACTTCAGCAATACAAGGTTTCACGTAACATCCACTTTCATAACCAGGCCCTTCTAAAACACCGCCTTTTACTATGAAATTGCCGCCAGCGGTTTCGCATGACTTGATTGCATTTAAATAGTGTGTTACAGCTTGCTGATCGATAAGAGGCCCCATATGATTCGTGCTGTCTAGAGGGTTTCCTATTTTTATTTGCTTATACGCTGCAACTAATTTTTCCTTAACGGCCGAATAGATTGAATCATGTACAATTAGGCGACGTGTTGTAGTGCAGCGCTGTCCAGCTGTACCAATAGCACCAAAAACAGAGCCTCTTATAGCAATGTTAAGATCAGCTTCTCCTGAAATGATAATCGCGTTATTGCCTCCAAGCTCAAGCAGTGATTTACCTAGCCGTTGTCCCACGGTCATCGCTACACTTTTTCCCATTTTGGTGGATCCGGTTGCAGAGATTAATGGAATTTTTGTAGAGGCAGCCAGCCATTCTCCAACTTCTCTACCTCCGTTTATTAGCACACTGATCCCTTCTGGTAAATTATTTTTAGATAAAACGTCTACAATAATTTTCTGGCAAGCAACAGCACAAAGTGGGGTTTTTTCCGAGGGTTTCCAAATGCAGACATTTCCGCATACCCAAGCTAACATACTATTCCAACTCCAAACTGCCACCGGGAAATTAAAGGCAGAAATGATTCCAACCAGACCAATGGGGTGGTATTGTTCATACATGCGATGTCCTGGTCTTTCACTGTGCATGGTTAACCCGTGGAGTTGTCTGGAAAGTCCAACAGCGTAATCGCATATGTCAATCATTTCTTGTACTTCACCCAGCCCTTCTTGCAAACTTTTTCCCATTTCATAGGAAACTAGGCTCCCTAATTTTTCTTTATGATCACGAAGTGCAATTCCGATTTGACGAACAATTTCTCCTCTTTTAGGTGCTGGAATCAGTCGCCATTGTTTCCAAGCAATTTCAGCTTGTTCAATAGCTTTATTAAAATCATCTTTAGTAGCGGTGTCTATTTGTCCAATGAGCTTTCCGTCAACAGGGGAGTAAGAAGAAATAATTTCTCCTTTTCCATTCCACCAGTTTGAGCCAGTACTTACGCCTGCCTGTATTTTGTTAGTGTCAAAATATTTTGAAAAATCCATTGTAAGTAAAATTGAGGTGTAAAGATATTTTATTCAGGGTAGGAGCGACTAATTTCTGTTTTTCTGTTATACCATGGAAGAAGTATAAAACTGATTACTCCCCCTAGCATGATTACCAATGTTTGTACCAGCCAAAGTGTCCATCCGAATGCAAGTGCGGTTGAGTAGTCGAGTCCATAGAGTTGCATGGTATATAATACTAAATAAGCATAGGCACCAATCCCTCCAGGGGATATAATCATTCCAATACTGCCCACGGAGAGAATTGTTAATGCCTCAGCAAAGCCATACTTTTCTGTCAAGGGAAAAGCCAAAAAGCCAACATAGCCTGCTAATAAGTAAAGTATCCAAATTAAAAAGGTCAAGCCAATGAAAGATCGGGGCTGATCTAACTTTTTTATAGAAAATATTCCACTAATAATTTTTTTAAAAGTCCCCCTTGCTAATTGAGTGAGCTCTTTTATTTTTATTTTCTTCCAAATCAACCATCCTATTCCCAGCAAAAGAAGAATGAGTAGCAAATAATAGAATAGCCAGGAATCTTTTTGCGTGGGTGAATTGTCAACATTCGGTTTAGTAAATGTTGACAAAATTGATTCATATAAATTTGGTTGTAGTCCCAGTGTCAAACCAAAAACTACTAGCAAACAAAGTCCATCAAAAAGTCTTTCCAAAATCACAGTGCCTACTAGTTTTTCAACAGAAACTTTTTCATAACGAGCTAGCACGGTGCAGCGCATAAATTCTCCTAATCGGGGAACCCCTAAGTTTACCAAGTAACCTAATAGGACGGTTAGGAAAGAATTTGTCGGGTTTACTTTATGGCCCAGCGGATCAATCAGTAATTTCCAACGCAGTCCTCTCAGATAATGGCTGACTAACAAGAGAATACAAACGGGTCCAACCAACCATAACCTAGCTTCCTGGATGGATCGCTTTAGTTGATTCCAGTTATCCTCGTTTAAATTTCTGAGGGATAGCCAGGCAAAAAGGATCCCAATGCTCAAGAAAGCCAGATATTGTACTCCTATGGTAATGAATCTTTTAGGCATTCGTTCCTGCAAATTAGTATGATTGAAGCGTTTTATTTGTTAACTTTGCAAACCCTATGACAGCCAAAAAACGCATCCTGTTTATTGCAAATGAAATGTCTCCGTATCTGGAATTGACTGAGTTTGCAGAAACAGTCAATAAATTGGCCATAAAGGCTAACGATTCCAATTTTGAGGTACGTTGTATTATGCCTCGTTTTGGTGTGATCAATGAAAGAAGACATCGGTTGCATGAGGTGGTTCGTTTATCAGGTATCAATGTTTCTGTAGATAACGAAGATCTTCCATTACAAATTAAAGTTGCTTCATTACCCAGTGCCCGTTTACAGGTATATTTTCTGGATAACGAGGAACTGTTCAGACGCAAGTTCGTTTTTCATGATGAAAATGAAAAATGGTTTGATGACAATGATTTAAGAACTGTATTTTTTTGCAAGGGTGCTATTGAGACTGTAAAGAAATTTGGCTGGCCCCCTGATGTGATTCATTGCAGTGGCTGGATGACTTCCTTAATTCCTGCCTACTTGAAAACATTGTATAAAAAGGAGCCTGTATTTGCACATAGTAAGGTTGTTTTCACAATTGGACAAAACACCTTTAAGGAAAAGTTAGGTAGTAGTTTTTTAAAAAAGGCCCTCATTCACCCAACGCTTAAGGATAAAGACCTTGAACTTTTTAAAGATGGTTCAAATACATCCTTGTTCCGTGGTGCTGCTACCTATGCAGATGCAATCACTTTTGGCGCAGAAAAGATTGAGAAAAAACTAACTGAAGAATTTTCAAAAGTGAGAGGCAAAAAGTGCATTCCTTATTCTTCTGAAGGTGATTTAACAGACTATTTACAACTCTACACCGACCTTGCGTCTAAATAATACGAATTGTCAATTGTGAGGAAAATCAATACCCCATTATTCAGCTCTCTGTTTTTACTGGCCCTGATTACTTTACTTTTCACCGGTTGTCAAAAAATTAATGACGCTACGACAATTGGGAATGGAATCATTCCTGCAGTAGATAATATCTCAACTTTTGAGACCTCTTTATTTGCAGAGACAGATAATTTTTTATTGACTGATTCAACTCGCGTTTTGACTACAGATGTTATGGCCTTAGGTCATATTCAAAATGACGCTGTGTTTGGACAGGTGCATGCAGATGGGTATTTTTCAATTGTTCCACCCAACGCTATGATTTATCCCTTTTATAGGAAGGATTCTATTGTTGGGATTGATTCTGTTATTCTATCCCTGGCTTATGAAGGTCAATATGGGGACACGAACACCACTTCTACATTGAGAGTTTTTGAAATTTCTCAGCGTGCAGGATTTGTCGATACTACCTTATACCGTTACGATCACCCCTCCTTTGCAACCACCAATCAAGAATTAGGCTCTAAAAGCTTTTTATTAAAACGTCTCAAGGATACCCTCACACTCATTCGCAGAAGAGATACAACAAAAGTTGTCAATGTATTACGCATTCCTCTTGCGAATTCTTTTGGGACTCGTCTATCTAACTACGATACTACTCAAACCGCCAATGGAGGATATCGAAGTGACTCGCTTTTTAAGTCCTTATTTAGGGGTTTTGCAATCTTGGCAGATAATGTAGGAAATGGGTTAACATATGTAAACCCCACTAGTACCAACACTAAGTTGATTGTTTATTACCGCGTTAACAAGAATGGGGTAGTGGATACAACATTTACTGAATTTTTTCATAGTAAAACAACCCAGGCTAATTTGGTTAAAAGGACTCCTGGTGGCGAATGGGCCAGTTATTTAGCAAATAATCAAACCAGAGATGATAAAATTTTTATTGCTTCCTCACCTGGTTCTGGTGCAACAATCAAAATACCCGGCTTAGATACATTGAGCAATGTTGTTGTTCATAAAGCAGAGTTAATTCTAAGTCCTCTCCCAACCGGTCAACAAGGAACCTTTGATTTTCCTCCTATAATATTGCTTGATCGAATTAATACGAGGGGAGATACAGCGCTCACCTTTGACCTTGATATGGGTACCCGAGATAATTTTGGGTCTTTTACCTATGATATAGGCCGATTTGGTGGCACGTTACTACGAGATAGCACCTACCGCTTTGATATCACTCGATATGTTCAAAAGATTGTTACGAATGATTCTACCAACTATAAGTTAAGAGTATCTGCACCGGGCAGAACTAATCTTTTCTCACCATTGTACCGTTATTGGGGGCTAGTGCCAGTTAATAGCCGTGTTGCATATGGAAGGGTGGTTTTTGCCGGAGGGGATTATATAAACCCAGCAAAGCGTCTTCGTTTACGAGTTGTATATTCAAAGCCATAGTCTTTTTATTCTGCATAGACTTATATTTGTGTTCCTAAACCCATATCCATGCCTTATTTATTTACATCTGAATCTGTAAGCGAAGGACATCCTGATAAAGTTGCAGATCAGATATCTGATGCGTTGATTGATAATTTTTTGGCTTTTGATCCTCAATCAAAAGTTGCTTGCGAAACACTTGTAACAACTGGTCAAGTTGTTTTAGCCGGTGAAGTCAAATCAAAAGCGTACCTAGATGTTCAAGAAATTGCTCGCGGTGTAATCAGCCGAATTGGTTATACTAAAAGTGAGTACATGTTTGAAGCGAACAGTTGTGGCGTTCTTTCCGCTATTCACGAGCAATCTGCCGATATTAATCAAGGGGTTGATCGTAAGAAAAAAGAAGAACAGGGTGCAGGTGACCAAGGGATGATGTTTGGCTATGCTACCAATGAAACTGAGCATTATATGCCATTGGCCTTGGATCTCGCTCATAACCTTCTAATTGAATTAGCTGCAATTCGTAGGGAGAAAAACTCAAAAATGCCCTATTTGCGTCCTGATGCAAAAAGCCAGGTTACGCTAGAATACGATGACAATAACAAGCCCGTTCGAATAGATGCGATTGTTATTTCTACCCAGCATGATGACTTTGATTCAGAGGCAAAGATGTTGGCACGTATTAAAAAAGATGTGATCTCGATTTTAATTCCCCGAATCAAGTCTAAGTACAAGAAATACGCAAGCCTGTTTAACGATGATATTAAGTATCACATTAATCCGACTGGAAAATTTGTGATTGGGGGACCCCATGGTGACACAGGTTTAACTGGAAGAAAAATCATTGTAGATACCTATGGTGGTAAAGGTGCACATGGTGGTGGAGCATTTAGTGGGAAAGACCCTTCTAAAGTAGACCGATCTGCTGCTTATGCAACTCGTCATATTGCCAAGAATCTTGTTGCTGCTGGTGTAGCTGATGAGGTTTTAGTGCAGGTTTCCTATGCGATTGGTGTCGCTAAGCCAACGAGTATTAATGTTAATACCTATGGCACTGCCCGCGTTAATTTAACCGATGGACAAATTGGTAAAATCGTTGAGCAGGTGTTTGATATGCGTCCTTATTTCATTGAGCAGCGTTTGAAACTTCGTAATCCCATGTACAGTGAAACAGCCGCTTATGGTCATATGGGCCGTGTGCCACGCACAGTGGAGAAGGTCTTCACTGCCCCAGATGGTAAACAAGTTAAGCGTAAAGTTGAATTATTTACGTGGGAGAAGCTTGATTACGTATCCAAGGTAAAAAAGGCCTTTGGTTTAAAATAATAAACGACTAATTCTTTAAAAGTTAGACCCGCTGATTTTATAGCGGGTCTTTTTTTTCCTTTCTTTGTCGAGTGAAAGATTTTAGAAAAAGACCACAAAGGCCCAAAAAGAATAAACTGATTGCCGGTGTTTCAGCTGTGATAGATGCGTTGAAAAATGCCCAGTCGCTGGATCGAATATATCTGGCAGATTCTTTGCCGGCTTTCTCTGCAAAAAGCATTAGATCACTCGCTATTGATGCTTCCGTTCCAATTCAAGTTGTCCCCACCGTGAAATTAGATAGTTTTAATGTTGGGCAACACGAAGGTTGTATTGCTTTAAAGTCTAGGATTGTCTATCAATCACTTCAGTCGGTTATTGATTGGGCAGTAGGTGAGGGGCGCCTTCCTTTACTTTTAATGCTAGATGGAATTACAGATATTAGAAATATTGGAGGAATAGCACGTACAGCTTTTTGCACAGGTGTCGATGCGATTATAATTCCAGACAAAGGGGTAGGTGCGTTGCAGGAAGATGCGATTTTAACTTCTGCAGGTGCCTTGGAAAAAATTGCTGTTTGTCGTGTAGATTCCTTAGTCAAAGCGATAGATACGATGCATTTAAATGGTATTCATGTCTATGCCACTCAAATGAACGGTCAGTTATCCATTGAAAAAGTTGATTTTAGGGAGCCTTGCTGTATAATAATGGGCAGTGAGGAAAAGGGAATCTATCCAGCTTTACTTAAAAACGCCGATACCACAATTTTTATCCCCATGAAGGGTGATTTTGATTCATTCAATGTATCTGTTTCTACAGGCATTGTTTTGTACCAGGCCATGAAACAACGTATGTCATGATGGGAGCTGCCGATTCATTACAATTGGTTGAATGCCCCAGAGATGCAATGCAGGGCTTATTAAAGATTATTCCTACGGCGGATAAAATTGCTTACTTCAAAATGTTATTGGAAGTAGGATTTCATACGCTTGACATGGGAAGTTTTGTTTCTCCCCGGGCTGTGCCACAACTAGCTGATACAGCTGACGTGTTAGAGGGTCTTGATACATCCCAAACTACTACGCAACTACTTGTAATTGTTGCAAACGAGGAAGGCGCTATCAAGGCGGCTAACCAAAAAAAAGTAGACAGTATTGGTTATCCGCTATCCTTGTCTGATACATTTCAGTTGAAAAATACACGTCTTTCAAAACTGGATTCACTCATTTTGTTAGAAAGAATTAAAGAGTTGTGTATTAAACACAATAAATCGCTTGTTGTCTATCTTTCTATGGCTTTTGGTAATCCTTACGGCGAAGAATATAGTCCTGAAATGGTTGTCGAAATGGCGCATAAAGTGCACCATATTGGTGCTGATATCATTTCTATAGCTGACACAGTAGGGTTGTCTACGCCTGCACAGATTGAAGCAATTACTCAATCTGTTCTAAAAGAGATCACTTCCATACCAGTGGGTTTGCACTTACATGGAGAGGAGAATTACTGGCAAGATAAAATCGAAGCTGGATTTAGAGCTGGATGCAGACGATTTGATAGTGCATTAGGGGGATACGGGGGGTGTCCATTTACCGGAAGTGAAAAAGTAGGAAACATGGACACAGAAAAATTGGTTAGATGGTTTGGTCAACATGGAGTGCAAACAGGTATTGATATTCCTCACTTAAAAGAATGTGCTGAAAAAGTTCGACGATTATTTAATTAGTCTATGCAATGGCATCTGCCCATATCAATTAAGTCGCCTGCTCGAAAAATCGCCTATCAAGATAAAATTCTTTTGGCGGGGTCTTGTTTTACAGAGCATATTGGAAAAGGTCTTTCTGATCTAAAATTTGATGTCTTGCAAAATCCCCACGGAATACTTTTTGGGGTGGATGCGATTTGCCAGTCTTTGGAAGATTATTTATCAAGTAGAAAATATACAGTACAAGATTTATTTCATCTTAATGGGGTTTGGAATTGCTGGAACCATCATTCTATTTTCTCGGACATAGACTCCGAGCGAGCACTTGAGAAAATAAATAATTCAATTGCTAGTGCGCATAGCTTTTTAAAACAGTCCAATTATATAGTCTTAACACTTGGGTCTTCCTTTTGTTATCAACTTACCGATGAGGCGCAATTGGCGGGTAAAAAAGGTGGGGAATTAATTGCAAATTGTCATCGCGCACCTGCTAGCTGGTTTACTAAAAAATTATTGTCTGTTGATTGGATGGTTGAGCGACTAGGCTCCTGCATCACAAAACTTAGAGAAATAAATCCTTCCATACAAGTGATGGTAACTGTCAGTCCTGTTCGTCATATTCGAGATGGAGTTCAAGAAAATAATAGAAGCAAGGCTAGGTTGTTTGAAACCATCCAACAGTTGGAAGAAAAAGGTTTCCCTATTTATTATTTTCCCGCATATGAGCTGGTGGTTGATGTGTTACGGGATTATCGCTTTTATGATATCGATTTAGTGCACCCTAATTTTGCTGCAACAGAGTATGTGATTGAACAATTTATGAAAAGTTGTGTGGAGACCAGTTCTCTGGAGTTGGCAAACGAAATAAAAAAACTACGTACGGCTTTTCGGCATCGTCCTCAACATAGGAATACTTCACAGCATAAAGAATTTCTGCAACAAATGTTCCAAAAAGCAACACAGTTCCAATCTGCTTATCCTTTTTTGGATTTTTCTGCTGAGGTATCTTATTTCTCTGCTGAATCCTAAGTGATTACTTTTTTGATGGCATAT